>JBBQEY010000044.1:0-18996 GCA_038321425.1 Burkholderiales bacterium
CAATGCGGCGCCAAACCCGCTTCGGTAGGCGAGGCTGCTGCCTCGCGGGTTCAATGCGGCGCCAAACCCGCGAGGCTGAAGCCTCGCCTACATCACCACAGGCAACCGTCGCCAAACAAACGGGGCCCGAAAGGCCCCGTCGGAACAACCCACCGCTGAACGGATCAGGCCGAGAAGCTCGAACCGCAACCGCAGGTGGTGGTGGCGTTCGGATTCTTGATCACGAACTGCGCGCCTTCCAGGCCTTCCGTGTAGTCGATCTCGGCGCCGACCAGGTACTGGTAGCTCATCGGGTCGATAAGAAGCGTGACGCCGTCCTTGTGCATGGCGGTGTCGTCTTCGTTCGTCACCTCGTCGAACGTGAAGCCGTACTGGAAACCCGAGCATCCGCCGCCCGACACGAACACGCGCAGCTTCAACTCAGGGTTGCCTTCCTCGGCAATCAGGGTCTTGACCTTGGCAGCCGCCGAGTCGGTGAAGATCAGCGGGGCGGGCATTTCATTCATTGCGTTCATCGTGGACTCCGTGGCGGATATGTTTCCGCGAAACGACGTGTTGCGGACATTGGGGTGTTGCGGTTCAGGACGACAGGCTCAATTCGAGCCCACCCGTTTCAATTCGACCACGCTGGCGGTGCCTTGTTCAACGTGATGCAGCCGGCCTTGCACGACCGCGCCCAAATGCATCTCGAGCGTCTTGTATTCGATATCCCCGACGATGCGGGCTTTAGCCTGCAGTTCGAGGTAGTCATGGGCTGTCACCGCGCCGTTGACCGTACCGTTGACCACAACATGCGATACATGGATCTCGCCATCCACGCGGGCCTGCTCGCTGACGACCAGCGTGCCGGTCTCGCCATTGGCGGTGGTGACGTTGCCGCAGACGATGCCGTCGATGCGGAGGCCGCCCGAGAACGACACGTCGCCGTTGACCGTAGTACCGGTGCCGATCAGGCAGTCGATGCGCTTTTGTGGTGAAGCGTGCTTCTTGCGTTCGAACATGGTGTCTCCCTAGCCCACTATCAAGCTGCGGGCGGCACGCGGGGCGCTCTGGCCGGCCTCGTAGGCTCGCGCCGCCACCCCAATGACCCGGGCGCCGGCAGGCACCCGAAACCGTCCTTCAACCCGCTGATAATACTTGAATTTGAGGGTCAGCGTTGGCGCCGTGGCTGAGTCATCGTCGGGCAGCACCAGCATTTTCGGTGCAGTGCCGCTGTCGGGCTCCGGTGCCAGCGTGGCCTGCAGCACCATCGTGCCCGCGAATTCGTCCTTGGGGCTGCCCCCGCGCACCACCAGCACGCTGTAGCGCCACATGTCCTGCCCGTCCGGCTCCACCGTCAGCCGCTGGATCTGCAGGCCGATGTTCTTGCTGGAATCGGAGACCAGTTTCTGGAGGAACGCCAGCTCTTCCTTCAGTTGCGCATTTTCGCCGGCCAGCTCGGTGGCCTGCTTGCTCAGCGCCTCCTGGTTGCCACGATTCATCGAATGCTCGCTCTCGAGCGTCGAGTTGCGCGCGCGCAATTCAGTGGCTTCGGACTTGTACTTCGTGGCGTCGGCTTCGAGTGTCACCAGTTTCTGCTCGATCGCCTTGCGGTTGAACCCGCTGAAGATCTGGCCGAAGTCAAAGCCCCACCACCACATGCCGCCAATGATCACCAGCAGCGTTGCGATCAGTACCCCCCGGCTCCACCACGGCAGGTGGGTGCGCACCGCCATCTTCGGCGCGGAAATGCCGAAGTGCGCGCGCACCTTGCGCCACCAGTTCTGGGCCGGCACGGCGCAAGCTTTCTACGGCAGGACCGGCGGGCTTTTGAGCCCCGCGGTCTCAGGCAGTCCGAACATCAGGTTCATGTTCTGCACGGCCTGGCCGGCGGCACCCTTGACGAGGTTGTCCTCGACCACCAGCACGGTGACCATGTCGCCGCCACCGGGTCGGTGCACGGCGATGCGTGCGATATTCGAGCCGCGCACGCTGCGTGTTTCCGGCATCGAACCCGCGGGCATCACGTCGACAAAAGGTTCGCCGGCGTAGCGCTCTTCGAAGAGCGCCTGCAGGTCCACGTCGGTCTTGGTCAGGCGCGCGTACAGCGTGGAGTGGATACCACGAATGATCGGCAGCAGGTGCGGCGTGAAGACGAGGCCCACTGGCGACTTGCTGCGCGTGGCCAGCTCCTGCACCGTTTCCGGATGATGCCGGTGCCCGCTGACGCCGTAGGCCTTGAAGTTGTCGGAAGTCTCGGCCAGCAGCAGCCCCAGTTCCGCCTTGCGGCCGGCACCCGACGCGCCGGACTTGCAGTCGGCAATCAGATGCGCGGCGTCGACGACGCCGGCCTCGAGCAGCGGCACGAAGCCCAGCTGCATCGAAGTTGGATAACAACCGGGGTTGCCCACGATGCGCGCCTTGCGGATGGCGTCGCGGTAGAACTCGGGCAGGCCGTACACCGACTCCGCGAGGAGGTCGGGGCACGTGTGCGGCATCTTGTACCACTTCTCGAATACGGCCGGATCGCGTAACCGGAAATCGGCGGCGAGGTCGATGATCTTCACGCCGGCGTCCACGAGGCCGCGCGCCTGCGCCATCGCCACGCCATGTGGCGTGGCGAAGAACACGATGTCGCAGCTCTTCAAGTCGGTGGCGTCGGGCGCCGTGAACACGAGGCCGTCGTAATGGCCGCGCAGGTTCGCGAACATGTCCACCACGCGCGTGCCCGCATCGCCGCGCGACGTGATGGCGCGCACGTCCGCCTGCGGATGCGACGCGAGGATCCGGAGCAGTTCGACGCCGGTGTAACCGGTGCCGCCGACGATGCCGATCTTGAGCATGGTGTGACCTCGTCTCTCTGGGAAGGTGGATTCTAACGGAAACGAAAAGGCCGCCTTCGAGGCGGCCTTTTCGGGAAGCGGGAAGCGAAGGCTTGGTTTAGCGCTTCGAGAACTGCTTGCGGCGGCGCGCCTTGTGGAGGCCGACCTTCTTTCGTTCCACTTCGCGCGCGTCGCGCGTGACCAGTCCGGCCTTCGACAGCGTGGGCTTCAATTGCGCATCGTAGTCGATGAGCGCGCGGGTGATCCCGTGGCGTACCGCACCGGCCTGGCCCGACTCGCCGCCACCGTTCACGTTGACCATGATGTCGAACGTGGTGGAGTGGTTGGTGAGCACCAGCGGCTGGCGGACGACCATGCGGCCCGTCTCGCGCGCAAAGAACTCGTCGATGGGCTTGTCGTTGACGACGATCTTGCCCGTGCCCTGCTTGATGAAGACCCGCGCCACCGATGTCTTGCGGCGGCCCGTGCCATAGTAGTAATTGCCGATCATGGAAATCCGTTCGTAGATTCGTTGTTCGAGGTGCGAAGCGAGAAGGTTACTTGCAGGGCGCGAGCGGCTTAGGCTGCTGCGCCGAATGCGGATGCGCCGGGCCCGTGTAGTACTTCAGCTTCTTCAACATCGCGTAGCCCAGCGGGCCCTTCGGCAACATGCCGCGCACGGCCTTCTCGAGCGCACGGCCCGGGAAGCGCGCCTGCATCTTGCTGAAATTGGTGGTGTACACGCCGCCGGGGTAGCCCGAGTGGCGATGGTAGAGCTTGTCTTCGGCCTTGTTACCCGTGACGCGCAGCTTTTCGACATTGGTGACGACGATGAAGTCGCCCGTGTCCATGTGCGGCGTGTAGATGGGCTTGTGCTTGCCGCGCAGGCGCAACGCGATCTGGCTGGCAAGGCGGCCCAGGACCTGGTCGGTCCCGTCGACGACGAACCATTCCCGGGTGATGTCGGTGGGTTTGGCGGAGAAGGTCTTCATGGTGCGGTTCTCGATTGAGGTGCGGCCACGGCTTGCCTGGCAGCGGGATGTTCGGTCAGCAAAGTCCGCTATCGTACTATTTATGGAGGCTTTTCGTCAAGCTGCCGGGCCCCCGACTGTTGCAGGGGAGGCGCAAGCCTCGCGGGTGCGCCGCATCGGTGTTGCGGGGCTCAAGCCGGGCACTCAGGCGTCCCGCCGGGGCAACGGATCGCCCTCAAGATAAAAAAAGGCGCGATCCGGAGACCGCGCCTTGAAGATTCCACCATAGGAGGAGAATGGAGGAATTGCGTCTGCGGTGCCGAAGGAGGAGTACGGCGAGGCCGCAGACGAAAGGATAATTGCATATTGCATTGCACAATTCAAGCGCTTTTGTGCAAGGCAACATGGACAGAATTCGCATGACATTATGATGTCATGCAAGTGTGAGCGCACACTAACAACGAATCCCCCGACGCATAACGAAAGGCTTCGTCAAATGCAGACCCGAATCAAGTGGATCGAAGGCGTCACATTCGCCGGCGAGTCCGGCTCCGGCCATGCCGTGGTCCTGGACGGCGCTCCGGAATACGGCGGCCGCAACCTCGGCATGCGGCCGATGGAGATGCTGCTGACGGGAATGGCAGCCTGCACTGCCTTCGACGTGGTGCTGATCCTGAAGAAGGGGCGCGCACCGCTGGCGGATTGCGTCGTCACGGCCGCGGCCGAACGGGCGCCCGACGATCCCAAGGTGTTCACGAAGATCCACTTGGTCTATACGGTGGCCGGGCGCGGACTCGACCCGAAGCAGGTGGAGCGCGCAGTGACGCTGTCGAAGGAAAAGTACTGCTCGGCCACGATCATGCTGGCCAAAACGGCCGAGGTGACCTACGAAATCGTCATGGTGGACGGCGATCGGGTGCCGCTGCCGGCACCGTGAATCCGCGCACGCTCACGTCGATGGAGGCACGGATGACGCGGCCGTCGCTGTCGGCGAAATGCAACGTCACCGGCACATGGTCCCCGTTGCCCAAGTCCCGGAGGATGCCGACGAGGCGCAGGTGGCTGCCCCGGAAGGCCAGCCGTGTGGGCGTACCAGGCGCCACCGGCATCGTGGCCACCACCGCTTCGTCCGCGGCGCTGCCTCCCGGCGCCACGCGGACGATCTCGACGGTGCGCGCATCAGGTGTCGTGGCTTGCGTCAGCGTCAGCGGCACGTCGCTGGCGATGTCGACGTAGGCTCGCGCGTTGTCCTGTCCCGCGCGCGCCGGCCGCATCCACGCGCTGGTCAGTGAAATGGACGCCATTTGCGCGCTGGCGGGCCACGCGGTCACGAGCATGGCCACTGCCAGCAATGGCACGGCAAGGTGCTGCAAGGCGCTACGTGGCCGGCGCGCGACCATCAGCTTTCGTTGAGCAGGCGGATCAGGCTCGACGTATCGGCGCGGCCGTCGCCGCGCCGTTGCAGCTGCGCGTAGAACTGGTCGACGATGGCGGTAACCGGCAGCGCGGCGCCATTGGCGCGCGCCTCCGCGAGGCAGATCGAAAGGTCCTTGCGCATCCAGTCGACCGCAAAGCCGAAGTCGAATTTCCCGGCGATCATCGTCTTGCCGCGGTTCTCCATTTGCCACGATTGCGCGGCGCCCTTCGAGATCACGTCGATCACACGCTCGGGGTCAAGTCCCGCGCGCATCGCGAAATTGATGCCTTCGGACAGGCCTTCAACCAAGCCCGCGATGCAGATCTGGTTGACCATCTTCGTCAGCTGTCCGGCCCCGGCGGGCCCCATCAGCGTGACGGCGCGCGCGTAGAGCGCGAGCACCGGCTCGGCGCGGGCGAAGGTGGAGGCTTCGCCGCCCACCATAATCGTCAGCTTGCCGCTTTCGGCACCCGCCTGGCCGCCTGAAACGGGCGCATCGAGGAACTGCACGCCGGTCGCGGATGCCGCAGCGTTCATCTCGCGGGCCACGTCGGCCGACGCGGTCGTGTGATCGACGAGGATGGCGCCGGCGTTCATGCCCGAGAGCGCACCCTTCGGCCCCGTGACGACGGCGCGCACGTCGCTGTCGTTGCCCACACACATCAGCACGATCGAGGCATCGCGCGCCGCGGCCTGCGGCGACGGCGCCTTGCTGCCGCCGTAGGCCGCCACCCACGCATTGGCCTTGGCTTCCGACCGGTTGTAGACGGTGACGTCGTGCCCGGCGCGCGCCAGGTGCCCGGCCATCGGATAGCCCATCACGCCCAGACCCAGAAATGCCACTTTCATCGTGTTCCCTTTGTCGAATGATCCAAACACCGGTGCGGATTGCCACCGCTCATTGTGCGGGCAGCGTGGCGCGCGCAGCCGCGATGGCGGCGCGCACCTGCGCGGGTGCGGTGCCGCCCGGATGATTGCGGCTTTCCACCGAGCCCTCGAGCGTCAGGCAGCCGTGCACGTCGTCGCCGATCTCCTTCGCGAACGCGCGCAACTCCGCCACCGAAAGATCTGCGAGGTCGCAGCCTTTCGTCTCGGCGGCACGCACGGCGCGCGCGACTGCTTCGTGCGCATCGCGAAAAGGCAGGCCGCGGCGGACGAGATAATCGGCGAGGTCGGTGGCGGTGGCGAAACCTTCTCGGGCGGCATCGCGCATCCGTTGCGCGTTGACGTTCATGCCCGTTGCGACCAGGTCGGTCATGATCGCGAGGCAATCGGCGAGCGTGTCAACGGTGTCGAAAAGCGGCTCCTTGTCTTCCTGGTTGTCCTTGTTGTAAGTCAGCGGCTGTGCCTTCATCAGCACCAGCAGCGCCATCAGGTGGCCGATCACGCGGCCGGACTTGCCCCGCACCAGTTCGGGGACGTCGGGATTCTTCTTCTGCGGCATGATCGAGCTGCCGGTGCAGAAACGATCCGCCAGCGCGACGAAACCGAAGCGCGGGTTGGACCACAGCACCAGCTCCTCGGAAAAGCGCGACAGGTGCACCATGACCAGCGCGGCCGCGGCCTCGAATTCGATCGCGAAATCGCGGTCGGCGACGGCGTCGAGCGAATTGCTGGCGATGCCATCGAAACCGAGCGCGCGCGCGACATGCGCGCGATCGATCGGGAACGACGTGCCCGCCAGCGCGGCCGCGCCCAGCGGCAACCGGTTGACCCGCTTGCGGCAATCGGCAAGGCGCTCGGCATCGCGGGCGAACATCGACTCGTAGGCCATCAGGTGATGGCCGAACGTGACGGGCTGTGCGACCTGCAGATGCGTGAACCCTGGCATGATCGTGGCGGCATGCTGCTCCGCAACGTCGAGCAGCGCGCGCCGCAGCGCGGTCAGCTGCAACTGCAGCGCGTCGATCGCGCCGCGCAGCCACAGCCGGACATCGGTGGCGATCTGGTCGTTGCGCGAGCGCCCGGTGTGCAGCCGCTTGCCGGCATCGCCGATCAGCGCGGTCAGCCGCTTCTCGATGTTGAGGTGCACGTCTTCGAGATCGCGTGACCACACGAAGCGGCCGTCGTCGATTTCGGCCCGGACCAACCCGAGGCCGCGTTCGATATCGGCCAGGTCCGAGGTGGTGAGGATGCCGGTCGCGGCCAGCATCCTGGCGTGCGCCAGCGAGCCGTCGAGATCGGCGGCGGCCAGCCGGCGGTCGAAATCGACGGACGCGGTGAACCGCTTGACGATTTCCGTCACCGGCTCCGAGAAGCGTCCGGACCAGCCGCCGGCAGTGGGCAGGGAAGGGAGCGGCGAGGAGTCGTTGGCGGCCATGGCGATGTGCGGAGGAAGGTCCTTGCGCCGGCGGTGACGCTTGCCGACAATGCGGGCCGGGTTGGGCCGGGCTGGAAGCGCGTAGTGGCTATCCGGGGTACGGACACCAGGGCGTTGCGCTGCCATGCCCCCGGGCGGGCATGATGCTTGCATACTGGCACCGTTATGCGCCCGATTATAAAACACAACATGAAACTGCCGGCGGTGCCGGACCCCCGTAATCTGGGGACGATCCTGCGCACCATCGTGGCGGTCAACGCGGCAGCGGCGCTTTATGCCCTTGCGCGCGCTGGCGGCGCGGCGGGCGCGCTGGTCGAATGGTCACGCGCCACGGCAGTGCTCGAACCTTACCTATTCCTGGTGCTGGCCATCCTGTGGGCACTGGGCCCATGGCTCGTCCGCCAGCCGTTCCGGCTCGCGGCGGGCATCATCGCGCTGGTCGTGGTGCTGGTGGGCATCGGGCTCTTTGCGGTGATGCAGTACCTCGATCCGCAGCCCGCGGCCAACTTGCTCCTGTGGCTGGTGTGGGGGCTCGTGGCCGCCGGCGGTCTGCTCTATTTCTTTCAACTGCGATCGCGGGCGTTGTCACCCGCCATCTCCGAGGCCCGGCTGCAGGCGCTGCAGGCCCGGATCCGGCCGCACTTTCTGTTCAACAGCATCAATGCCGTGCTGTCGCTGATGCGCAGCGACCCCAAGCGTGCCGAGATCGCGCTGCAGGACCTGGCGGATCTTTTCCGCGTGCTGATGCGGGACAACCGCGATCTCGCGCCGCTGGCCGACGAGGTCGAGCTGTGCCGCCAATACCTCGAACTCGAGCAGCTGCGCCTCGGCGAACGCCTGCAGGTCGACTGGAACATCAAGAGCATGCCTCCCGATGCGCTGGTGCCGCCGCTGATGCTGCAGCCGCTCCTCGAGAACGCCGTCTACCACGGCATCGAGCCGTCGAGCGCGATCGGCGTGGTCTCGATCAACCTGTTCCTGACCCGTGGCGAAGTGCACGCGATCCTGCGCAACCCCTATCGCGCGGAAGGCGGCAGCCATCATTCCGGCAACAAGATGGCGCTGGCCAACATCCGCGAGCGCCTCGCGCTGCACTACGACGCCGAGGCCAGCCTAGAATCCCGCGTGACCAAGGACAGCTACGAAGTGCATATCCGCGTGCCCTACCGTACTGCGGGGCCCGACCGCGCCGCGGATGCACATGCGCGCGCGCAAGGTGCCAGCCATGCGTCGCACCGCGAGGTCGGCCGTGGCTCCTTCGAGCGCGGCTTGTTGCCGAAGGGCCTGCGCCTCGTTCCCCGCGAGGTGGCCCATGGCTGAATCGCTGTTGCGCGTCCTGGTCGTCGACGACGAAGCGCCGGCGCGCCGGCGGCTGCGCGACCTGCTCGACGACTGCAGCGCGGCGTTGCCCCTGGCGGTGGTCGGCGAAGCCCAGCACGGCCGCGAGGCGCTCGATCTGCTGCAATCGGCACCAGCCGACCTGGTGCTGACCGACATCCACATGCCGGACATGGACGGCATCGAATTCGCGCGGCATCTCCTCAAGTTTCCCCATCCGCCGGTGGTGATCTTCACCACGGCGTTCCATGAACATGCGGTGCAGGCCTTCGAGGTCAATGCCATCGACTACCTGATGAAGCCGGTGCGCGTGCAGCGCTTGCTGGGTGCCTTGCAGAAGGTGCCGCGCTTGAAGCCCGTCAGCGCGGAGAAGCTGTCGCAGCTCGCTTCGTGCGCGCGGCGCTTCCTGTCGGTCACCGAGCGCTCGCGCGTGGTACTGGTACCCATCGACGAGATCGTCTATCTCAAGGCGGAACTGAAGTACATCACGATCCGCACCGCGCAGCGGGAGTACCTGCTGGAAGAGTCGCTGACCAAGCTCGAAGCCGAGTTCGGGTCGCGCTTCATCCGCGTGCACCGCAACTGCCTCGTGGCGCGGAGCTTCATCCGCGGCTTCGAGCGCCGCGTCAACGACGACGGCGACTCGCACTGGGAAGTACTGCTGACGGGGGTGGAGGAGACGCTGCCCGTGTCGCGGCGGCAGCAGTTCATCGTCCGCGACGTCGGACGCGAGACCGCCGCCTGATCCGGAGTTGGTTCTGTAGGCGAGGCTGTAGGCGAGGCTTCAGCCTCGCAGGTTCGGCGCGGCATTGAACCCGCGAGGCTGAAGCCTCGCCTACGTCCACCCGTCCACCCGTCCACCCGTCGACCCGTCGTGCGTCGACCCGTCGTGCGTCGACGCGTCGTGCGTCGACCGGCCACGCGTTGGTCGCCACGGTAGAATCGCGCCTCGTTCAACGCCTCTCCAACGCGGGGTACCCGACGCATGCGCACGCTGATCTGCGGTTCGCTGGCCTACGACACCATCATGGTGTTTCCCGACCATTTCTCGCGCCACATCCTGCCCGAGCAGGTGAAGGTGCTGTCGGTGTCGTTCCAGATCGGCGAGATGCGCCGCGAGTGGGGTGGCTGCGCCGGCAACATCGGCTACAACCTGAGCGGCATTGGCGGGCAGCCGGTGGTGATGGCCACCATCGGCGACGATGGCGCCGATTACCGTGAACGGCTCGACGCGCTGGGCGTGGGCGTCGATGCGGTGCGCCATATCGCGGGCTCGTACACCGCGCAGGCCTTCATCATCACGGACCTGGCGGACAACCAGATCACCGCATTCCATCCGGGTGCCATGAATTTCTCGCACCAGAACCGCATCGGCGACGTGGCCGACATCGGCCTTGGCATCATCGCGCCCGATGGCAAGGACGGCATGCAGGCCCATGCCGCGCAGTTCGCAGAGGCCGGCATTCCGTTCATCTTCGATCCGGGTCAGGGCATGCCACTCTTCAGCGGCCCCGAGTTGCTGGCGATGATCGGGCAGGCGCGCTACGTGGCCGTCAACGACTACGAGGGCCGGATGCTGGCCGAGCGCACGGGCCTGCCTCTCGAAGCCATTGCGGAACGCGTGGAGGCACTGGTGGTCACGCTGGGCGCGGAAGGTTCCGTAATCCACGCCAAAGGCCACATGCACACGATTCCCGCTGCGCGCCCGGCGACGGTGCTCGATCCCACCGGCTGCGGCGATGCCTATCGCGCCGGATTGCTGTTCGGCATCGCGCAGGGCTGGGACTGGGAGCGCACCGGCAGCCTGGCCTCGGTGTTGGGGGCGCTCAAGATCGCGTCGCGCGGCGCGCAGAATCACGCCGTGGATCGCGCCGCAGTCGATACGCTGCACTTCACCACGTTCGGCTCGCGCCTGTGGTGAAGCAATCGGGGATGTACCTTCCCCCCGCCCCCGCGCCTGTCCATTGTTGCGCGGTGCGATGAAGCCCGCACGCGCGCAGAACTCCCGCTTCATCCAGTGCTATCGCTGGACGCGCACGTGCGTGCATGTGCTCGAAGGCGTGGCGACGACGGTATTCGTGTTCCCGCTGACCAGCAACACGACGCGGCGTTCGCTGATCAGGCGCTGGAGCGCGCGGCTGCTGCGCATCCTGGCCGTCGAGTCGCGCGTGGATGGCGTGCTGGTCAGCCAGTCGGGCAACGTGCTGCTGGTGGCCAACCATATCTCGTGGCTCGACATCTTCGTGCTCAACGCCGAGCACCCGGTGCGCTTCGTCGCCAAGTCCGAGCTGACGCAGTGGCCGGTGCTCGCGCAGATGATCCGCGGCGCCGGCACGGTCTTCATCGAACGCGCCCGGCGGCACGACACGCACCGCGTGAATGCGCAGATGGCCGCGGTGCTGGCCGGCGGCGACGTCGTGGCCATCTTTCCCGAAGGCACCACCACCGATGGCCGCGACCTGCTGCCGTTCAAGAGTTCGCTGCTGCAGCCCATTGTCGAGGCGAAGGGCCATGTGCAGCCGGTCGCGATCCGGTATTGCACGCGCGACGGCATACCTTCGATGGCGACCGCTTGGGTGGGCGACACGTCCTTTGCGGGGTCATTCTGGAGCATCTGCGGCACGCGCGCGCTGGTGGTGACGCTGTCGGCGTGTCCGCCGTTGCCGGCGCATGCAACGCATCGCCGCGATCTCGCCCGTGCGGCGGAGGCATCTATCCGGTCGGCTTTGGCTTCACAGGATGTCGCGACGGCACCTGGAACACCCGATGATCATCAAGGCGCAGAGCGGTAAGCGCGCCGCCCCAAACGCAGCCCGTGTCGAGCATCTGTACGTTCTGCGCCAGCATCAGGTCGAGCGTGGACCAGTGGCCGCATACGACATCGACGTGGGCAGTGCGGCGCGTTGGTTGCGCGAACCACGCCTGGTAGCCCGCCGGGGTGTGCGCCGGCCCCCGCTTCTCGTCGAACTCCATCGCATCGTCGACCGTGCAGTAGCGCAGGCGCGTGCACGCATTGACGATCACGCGCAGGCGGTCGTAGCCCGTCAGGTCGTCGCGCCACTGGCGCGGATCGTCGCCGTAGAGCACGCCCAGGAATTCGTGCGCCTGCGGTCCTGCAAGCATCGCTTGGACTTCGTGCGACAGCATCAATGCCGTCGCGGGCGTCCATGTCGGCAGCAGGCCGGCATGGACCATCATGCGCTCGCTCTCGACGACGACTAGCGGACGGCGCTGCAGCCAATGCACCAGCTGTTCGCGGTCCGGAGCGGCGAGAATGGCATCGAGCGTGTCGTCGCGATGCTGGCGCCGATGCCCTGCCGCTATCGTCAGCAGGTGGAAATCGTGATTGCCGAGCACTGCAGTCGCCGCGTCACCCAGTGCCATCACCTCACGCAGCACTTCGAGCGAGCCGGGACCCCGATTGACAAGGTCGCCGGCCAGCCACAGGCGATCGGTGTCCGTCGAGAATCCGAGCAGCGACAAGAGCTCGCAGAACTCGGCGTGGCAGCCCTGGATGTCGCCGATTGCGTAGTGCGCCATCGTCAGTGATGTTTCCGGAAGATGTAAACGATTTGCATGATCGACATCGCGACTGCGGCGTCGAAGCGAAGTAGAATGATGTCGCATTCTATCCGACCCGCACGAGTGTCCTTTCCCCTGAATCCTGCCCAGCGCGAGGCCGTGCACCATTGCGCCAGCCCGTTGCTGGTGCTGGCCGGTGCCGGCAGCGGCAAGACACGCGTGATCACTGCGAAGATCGCGCACCTGATCGCGCAGGGCGTCGCGCCCGGGCGGATCATCGCCATCACGTTCACGAACAAGGCGGCGCGCGAAATGCGCGACCGCGCGCAGGCGTTGCTGGCCGCCGAGGGCAAGGCCGAACTTGCGCGGAAGGTGATGATCGCCACGTTCCACGCGTTCGGCCTGCGCATCCTGCGTGCCGAAGCCCATGCGCTGGGCTTGAAACCGGGCTTCTCGATCTTCGACCCGGAAGACCTGGAGGCCATCGTGGGCGACCTGGTCGCCACGTCCGATCGCGGTCGCGCGCGGGCCGCGCAGTGGAAAATCAGCGCGTGGAAGAATGCGCTGGTCGCGCCGGCGCAGGCGCTGGAGCAGGCCGAGGAGGAGGCCGACCGCATTGCCGCCAAGGCCTACGCCAATTACGACGAAACGCTGGCCGCGTACCAGGCCGTCGATTTCGATGATCTGATCGTGCGCCCGTTGCGGCTCCTCGAAACCGATGCCGCAGCGGCGCTGCGCTGGCAGGCCCGCTGCGAGCATCTTCTCGTCGACGAGTACCAGGACACCAACCCCGCGCAATACCGGCTGTTGCGCGCGCTGGTGGGTGAAGCCACGCCCTTCACCGCCGTGGGTGACGACGACCAGGCCATCTACGGCTGGCGTGGCGCCACGCTCGACAACCTGGCCTCGTTGCCGCGCGACTACCCGGACCTGAAGGTGATCAAGTTGGAGCAGAACTATCGCTCCACCGTGCGGGTGCTGCGCTGTGCCAATGCGCTGATCGCCAACAACCCCAAGCTCTTCGAGAAGCGTCTGTGGAGCGACCTTGGCACCGGCGAGACGATTCGCGTCGCGCCGGCCGCCGATGACGACGCCGAAGCCGAGCTCGTGATCCACCGGATCTCCGCGATGAAGTTCGAGCGGCGGTTGCGCTTTGCCGATTTCGCGATCCTCTATCGCGGGAATCATCAGGCGCGCGTCTTCGAGACGGCGCTGCGCGCGCATGGCATTCCCTACGACATCTCGGGCGGGCAGTCGCTGTTCGACAAGACCGAGATCCGCGATATCGTCGCGTACCTGCGGCTCGTCGCCAATGACGACGACGATCCTGCGTTCGTGCGCGCGGTCACGACGCCTCGGCGCGGCATTGGAGAGGCCACGCTGTCGCGGTTGTCGCAGGTGGCGGGCGCCGGATCGATGAGTCTCTTCGCCGCCGCATTCGAGCCCGAGCTCCGCGACATGATTCCGCCGCGGCAGCACGATGCTCTGCTCGCGTTCTGCAACCATATCAACGGACTGCGCGGCCGCGCCGAGCGCGAGCCGGCGGGTCGCCTGCTCGACGAGTTGCTGGCCTTTACGCGCTACGAGGCGTGGCTCTTCGACAACCTCGACAAGCGCGAAGCCGAGGCCAAGTGCAAGAGCGTGCGTGATTTCACGGGCTGGCTGGCACGCAAGGGCGAGGCAGACGATCGCAACCTGTTCGAGCTCACACAGATGGTGGCGTTGATCACGATGCTGGAAGGCCGCGACGGCGAGGCGCCGGACGTGGTGCGATTGTCCACGCTGCATGCGGCCAAGGGCCTCGAGTTTCCACATGTGTTCATCGTCGGGCTGGAGGAAGGCATCCTGCCGCATCGCGAGACGATTGAAAAAGGCGATGTCGATGAAGAGCGGCGACTCATGTATGTCGGCATCACGCGCGCGCAGCAGTCGCTGCACCTGTCGTATTGCCGACGGCGCAAGCGCGCCGGTGACATGACCACGTGCCAGCCGTCGCGTTTCATCGCGGAGTTGGCGCAGGACGACCTGCGGTATGCCGACATGCCGCTGCCCGAAGGCGAAGCGGCGCAGGAAAAGGCAGCGGGCAGCGAACGCCTCAAATCCTTGAAGGCGATGCTGGCGCGGCCGTAATTACTTCGCTGCGGCCACCATGAAATCGACGGCGGCCTTCACGTCGGCATCGGACAGCGCGGGATTGCCACCCTTCGGCGGCATCACGCCCTTGCCCTGGATGGACGCCGCGTACAGCGCCTCGATGCCGGTCTTGATCCGCGGTGCCCATGCAGCCTTGTCGCCGAACTTGGGCGCACCCGCGACGCCGGCGCCGTGGCAAGCCACGCAGCCGCCGTCATAGATCTTCTTGCCGTCTGGCTTGGCCACCGCAGCAGCGGGTGCCGTCGCCACCACCGCCGCAGGAGCCGCTGCCACCACCGCTGCGGCCGGTGCCGCGGCCACCGCAGCAGGCGGAGCTGCCGCGGGTGCGGCCGCCACCGCCGGCGCTGCCGCCACGGCGGGCGAGGTCCACGTGGTGCCGACCTTGGCCATCATGAAGCTGACGGCGCGCTTGACTTCGTCATCGGTGAGGTCGCTGTTGCCGCCGCGCGCAGGCATCGCGCGAATGCCGTTGATCGCATGCTCGAACGAAAGTTTTTCGCCTTGCGCCACCACCTTGGCCCACGCCGCCTTGTCGCCGATCTTGGGCGCACCGGCAAGACCGGCCTCGTGGCAGGTCTTGCACACCTGGCCGTAGACCTCTTCGCCCGTCAGCATCCCCTTGGGGCCGCTGGGTTCGGCCAGCACCACGGTGCCCACCGGCGCGATGCGCGCCAGCACCAGGTTGTCGTTGTCGTGCGTGCCATGTTTGCCGCTGGTGACAAGCTGCGATACCAGCACTGCCAGCGCGATCGGCACCGCGAAGGCCAGCACCACTACCACGATGAGTTGTTTCGGGGTATTGATCAGTGACGAATGCTCTTCGGTCATGGTTGTATCGCGTAGTTGGCGTGGCGTTCGTGGCTGAAGGCCCGGACGCAGGGGAAGGGCGGGCCGGAAACCGGAAATGCGCCGGGTCCGATAAAAAGCCCCCCATTATAACGTGGAGACGCGCTTCGACGAGGGTGGCATGGACGCGTCGAAGCGCGGGCGGATACAATGCTGGGTCAACGCGCCCGTAGCTCAGTTGGATAGAGTATTGGTTTCCGAAGCCAAGGGTCACAGGTTCGAATCCTGTCGGGCGCGCCACTTGAGGCACCATGGCGGACATGCCGGCCGCCCCACGCATGTCCCCCGCGCAAGACCGCACGACCGTCCAATCCGGTTCGACGCGCCCGCGGCCCCGCGCCGTGGCATGGGTGTTCGCAATGCTGGCCGGGATCGCGCTGCTCGGCAACGGGCTCAAATCGATCGTCAGCAGTTCCGTGCTGGTCAGCGAAGCGGATTTCGCGGCCTACTTGGGCATTAGCACCGTGCAGGTTGCGTTGTTGCTCGAATCGATCATCGCCGGCATGGTCGTGGCGCTGGCGGCGAGTCCGCTGCTGCTGCAGCGGATGCACGCGCGGACGCTCGGGGTCGTCGCCTGCGTCGCGGCCAGCGTTGCCTTCGGTACCTTTGCCATGGTCGACCTGTTGGGCCCTGCGCCCTGGCTGCGGGAGATTTCCGCCTTTGGTTGCTTTGCCTTCGGCGCCGGTGCGCTCGCGTTGCTGGCACCCGCCGCGCAGGCGTTGGTGGCACTGGCGCCGACACCGGCGATGCGCACCTCGCTCACGTCGCTTTGGACCGGGGCCTCGCCCGCGGGTTTTCTCGTGGCGCCGCAGATGGTGAAGATCCTGCTGCCGGTGCTGGGGATCGGCTTCTACTTCCTTGGTTTTGCAACACTGCCGCTCGTGATGTTGGTGCTGCTCGGAGTGCTGGGTCTCGCGCTGCCCGCGGTGCGCGCGGAGGGCATCACGGTGTCGGCATTGCCCCAGCGGCTGTTGCTTCTGTTTGTCGCGGCGGTGATCGCCTTCGAGGCCTGGACGACTGCCGGGTCGGTGGACCGCTATGGCGCGCCGGTGGCGCTGCTACTACTCGCCGCGTTCGTGGCCATGACAGCGGTGCTGATCCGCGCGGTCAGGCGCCACACGTTTCCGCCGGCGCTGACCGGTTCGACGGGTGTGCTGCTGCTGGCGTTGTTCGTGCTGCAATTCCCGACCACCGGCTTCTTCGATACGGCATTCCTGACGCAACAGAAATTCGCGCGGGCATTCATCGCCGATCGCGCGACACTGGCGGCCGCCGCGCAGATCCTCGGCACCTTCGTCGCCGGCATGCTGGTGCATCGGCGGCCGGCCACGCAATCGGCATTGCTGCTGACCTTTGCGGCCATTGCGCTCGCGGGTCTTGCTGGTATCGCGGCGTATCCGTGGGTCACGCATCCGCTGTACTTCCTGTGGACCCCCGCGGTGGAAGGATTCGGCGCGGCGGGTGTCGCCGTGCTGGTCTGCCTGGCCGTCGTGCGCGACGCGCCATTGCACCCACTGCTGGCGGCGCTGCCATCGATCGCGATCATGCTGGGCACCGAGTTCGGCCTTGAACTGCTGCAACTCGTGTTCGCGCTCACCGGCGCGGCGAGTGTCGGCGTCGACGGGTCCTACGGCGCCATCTTTGCGACACAGGTGCTATTTGCGCTGGCCGTGCCCGCGCTGATCATCGCTGCACACAGGCGCGGAAAGCCCCAATGAACAACGCCCGGCTCGGGGTTTCCCCCGGCCGGGCGTTGAATCGTGCGGATTGCCGTCGTCAGCGGATCAACGGCCCGGGATGCGGCAGCATCGGGTGTTACAAGCGCCACTCAACGCCCCACCCGTCGCATTATTGATACGACACCCGGCTGGGAATATTGTCCCGGCGTAGAGGCCGAACAGGCCGGTTTCCGGTAACGCGGCTATGGCGGTGTATCCGGTCGCGCAGGCAGGTGCGTTGATGAACGTCGAACCACCTGCGGGAATGGAGACGAAGGATCCATCGACCGTGGTGCAATCAAGCGCTGTCGCCTGGTTGACGATGAAGTACCCGACCACGTCGGCGACCACGTTCACCGGCGTGCCGGAGTTGTTGTAGACCGCGAAGTCGCGCTTGAACGGGCCGCTGGGATTGAACTGGGCGCCCAAGCGGTCCATCGGGACCACCGTGGTGTTGGACAGTCGATCGCCGGCGTTCCAGGCCAGGACCGCACCAACAGTCAGCGCCGGGGTGCCATCCCAGGCACGCAAGGCGCCGCCCGTGGACGAGTCGATCACTGTGATCGTCACGACGACGCTGTCTGGGCGCACGGCGCCGCCGTAGACGGCCCCGGCACAGTTGCCCGAGCCGGCAATGCCGGTGCCGCCTTGTTCCGAGGCGAAGTCGTAGCCGGCAAAGCTCGAGTATCCCCAGATCTGTCGGCCCTCGAAGCCGTTCACGGGCCCGGGCCAGCCAGCATAGATCCCGACGCGGGTATCGGCGACACGGCAGGGTCCGGCGGTGGCGACGAACACGCGGTCCGCACTAGACGTCCCGAGCTTCAGGCTGCTGGCAGATCCGGAGCGCTGGTCGAGCTTGCCGATGTCCTTCTGCATGTCAGCAAGCGCGCGTTCCGCGTCAGCCCGGACGGCAATGGCCAGTGCGGAGGTCAGGCGCACTACGCCTTCCTCCGAGTTCACGCCGCGCATCGCGGCTATGATTTCGCGCTGCTTTTCAGGCGACAGCGAGCGGAACTGCATCTGCATCTGTTCGCGTGCGACGAGACGATCCGTCGCCGACAGTTTCAACTGTGCGGCCTTCAAGTTCACCGCATGGTCGATCATCGCGTCGATCGGGGTGCTCGGCCCCAACGCCATCGGCGTCACGGCCGTGGCGGTCGCAGCTTGCGCGCCCTGAAAGCCCAGCGGCAACAGGGCCGCCAGCGCACAGATCAATAGGGTTTTCCTGCTTGCTCGCATGATGAACTCCTCGGTGGCAATACCTGTTGGTAGGATTCCAGCGGTCAACATGCTGGTGGCATGTAGCCTAGTCCAATCCGCGGCGGAAGGAAAGGCGCGGCGTCCTACAAGGATCGGCGCCGGCAGGCGACACTTTCATGACCGCGGCGGTGCCGCGACCACGTCAGTTGTAGACGCGGCGAAAGAAGATGCCCACGCTGCTGGTCGTCCCCGCTTCCGCGCGCAGCGTCAGCGTCTGCGACAGCGCGTACTCGATGCGCAGTGCATTGGAGGCGACCGTCAGGCCCTGCTCGTAGACAATCGTCAGGCGATCGGAGATGCGCTTGCCCAGCGCCACCACCTGGCCGGACGTGCCGCCGGTCGCTGTCGCGCCGGAGTCGCGGAACGAGATGTCGTCGAGGCCGAGGCGATTGGCAATCTGCGTGGTGAGCGGGCGCTGGCCGCCGGTGAGCAAAGACGCCGAGGCAGCAGAGAGCGCCGCCAGGTCTCCTGTCGAAGCCCGATCGAGCCCCTGGCCAGTGATGAGCCACGACAGCTTCTCGCCATCGGGAACCGGTGGATTGGATACCAGCCGCACGCGCGGCACGCGTACGGTGCCCTGCACTTCGACGCCGGCTTCGACGGCGAGGTTCTTCCGCAGCGCCACGACGTCCAGCCCGGGATTGTCGGC
>JBBQEY010000045.1:0-18914 GCA_038321425.1 Burkholderiales bacterium
GCGCTGTACAAGGACATTTCGCAAGGCGTGGTGCCGGGCGGCATCGAGTACTACTTGCCGCTCTTCTTCGAGCATACCGCCACGCTGGCCGATTACCTGCCCGCGTCCGCGGTCATTGCACTGCATGGCGACATCGAGGGCGCCATCGACCACTTCTGGCAGGACACCGAGTCGCGCTACCGGCTGTTGCGCGGCGACAAGGCGCGTCCGTTGCTGCCGCCCACCGAACTCTTCCTCCCGCAGGATGCGTTCAATGGCGCGATCAAGCCCTTCGCGCGGATGGTGATCGTGCGCGAGGGCGAAGGCCGGACCATGGCCTTGCCCAGCGTGCAGGTGGACCGCCGCGCGCCCGATCCGCTGGCATTACTCAAGCGTTACCTGGCTGCGACGAAGGCACGCGTTGCCATCGTGGCGGAGAGCCCGGGGCGCCGCGAGACGATGCAGCAGTACTTCGCCGAATACGGCGTGGTGCCCACACTGGTGGATTCGTTTGCCGACATACTCGCGTCGAGCGGCCGGCTCTTGTTGACCGCGGCACCGCTGGCCTCGGGTTTCGACTGGCCGTCCGGCAAGCTCGCCTTCGTCACCGAGGCCGAACTGTATGCGGGCGTCGTGCGCCGCAGCGCGCGCGAGGCCGCGCGGCGCTCGAACGTTGACGCGATGGTGCGCGACCTCTCCGAGGTCCGCATCGGCGATCCGGTGGTGCACGAACAGCACGGCATCGGCCGCTACCTCGGTCTCGTCACGCTCGATCTCGGCGATGGCGCCAACGAATACCTGCAGCTGATCTACGCCAATGACGCCAAGCTCTATGTGCCGGTATCGAACCTGCATCTCATCAGCCGCTATAGCGGCACCTCGCCCGAGGCCGCGCCGCTGCACGAGCTTGGCAGTGGCCAATGGGAAAAAGCGAAGAAGAAGGCGGCCCGACAGGCGCACGACACGGCCGCCGAACTCCTCAACATCTATGCGCAGCGCGCGGCCCGCACCGGCTATGCCTTCGGCTTCAAGCCGCACGACTACGAAGCGTTCGCCGAAGGGTTCGGTTTCGAGGAAACAGGCGACCAGGCAGCCGCGATCGAAGCCGTCGTGAAGGACATGACCACCGCCAAGCCGATGGACCGCCTCGTCTGCGGCGACGTCGGTTTCGGCAAGACGGAAGTGGCCTTGCGTGCTGCGTATGTCGCGCTGGCCGATGGCAAGCAGGTGGCGTTGCTCGTGCCCACCACGCTCCTTGCCGAGCAGCACTTCCAGACGTTCTCGGACCGCTTTTCCGACCTGCCCGTGCGTATCGCCGAGCTGTCGCGCTTTCGCTCCGCCAAGGAAACGAAGGTCGCCGTCGAAGGCATCGCGGCAGGCACGGTCGACCTCGTCATCGGCACGCACAAGCTGTTGCAGCCCGACGTCAAGTTCAAGAACCTGGGCTTGGTCATCATCGACGAGGAACATCGCTTCGGCGTGCGGCAGAAGGAATTGCTGAAGCGCCTGCGCGCCGAGGTGGATGTGCTGACGCTGACGGCAACACCCATCCCGCGCACGCTGGCGATGTCGCTTGAAGGTATCCGCGATTTCTCGGTGATCGCCACGGCGCCGCAGCGGCGCCTGTCCATCAAGACCTTTGTCGCCAGCTACTCGCCGGGCATCGTCCGCGAAGCGGCGCTGCGCGAGTTGAAGCGCGGCGGCCAGATCTACTTCCTGCACAACGAGGTGGACACGATCGCCACGCGCGCCGAAACGCTCGCGAAACTTGTGCCGGAGGCCCGCATCGCGGTCGCGCACGGCCAGATGCCCGAGCGTGAGCTTGAACAGGTGATGCGCGACTTCTACCAGCAGCGGATCAACCTGCTGCTGTGCTCGACGATCATCGAGACCGGCATCGATGTGCCTTCCGCCAACACGATCATCATCGACCGCGCCGACAAGTTCGGCCTGGCGCAACTGCATCAGTTGCGCGGCCGCGTAGGCCGCTCGCATCACCAGGCGTATGCGTACCTGCTGACGCCGCCCGCTGACGCCTTGCCGGCGCAGGCCAAGAAGCGCCTGGAGGCCATCCAGATGATGGAGGATCTCGGCTCCGGCTTCTATCTCGCGATGCACGACCTCGAGATCCGCGGCGCCGGTGAAGTGCTGGGTGACTCGCAGTCCGGTGAAATGCAGCAGGTGGGCTTCCAACTCTACAACGACATGCTGCGCCGCGCCGTGTCCGCAATGAAGGCCGGTCGCGTGCCGGACCTGACTGAACCGCTGGGCGTCACCACCGAGATCAACCTGCACGTGCCGGCGCTGCTGCCCGAGAAGTATTGCAACGACGTGCACGAGCGCCTGGTGTTGTACAAGCGACTCGCCAGCGTGGATTCGCTCGAGGAACTCGACCGCCTGCAGGAAGAACTGGTCGACCGCTTCGGTCCCACGCCCGAACCCACGCAAGCATTGCTCGCGTGTCACCGGTTGCGGCTCTTGAGCATGCCGCTTGGCGTGACCAAGATCGATGCGGGTCCCGAGCGCACGAACATCCAGTTCATCAAGCATCCGCCCTTCGACGCAGGCGCGTTGATCATGATGGTGCAGAAGGACGGGCGCATCCGTTTCGCCGGTCCTGATCGCTTGCGTATCGAGCGCGCTGCCCCCACGCTGACCGAGCGCGTGACGATGGTGAAGGACTTCATCGGCCGGCTGCTGCCGGCGAAGTAGCACCTGCGACGGCCATGGACACCCACGGCTTCCCGCCGCAGCTGCACGTATTCGTCCGCGACTGGCTGTCGGCGAACAATATCCTGCTCAAGAGCCGCGATGGCCATGTGCTGGTCGACACCGGCTATGGCAAATACAGCGCCCTCACGCTGGCGCTGGTCGGCTCCGCGCGCGGCATCGGCGGCGAGCCGCTGGCGGAGGTGGTCAATACGCATTGCCACTCGGATCACTTCGGCGGCAACGCGGCACTGGCGGCGCACTACGGTTGCCCGATCGCGTTGCCTGAAGGCGAAGTATCGGTCGTGAAGGCCTGGGATACGAAGGCACTGCTGCTCGACTACGCCGGCCAGGTGGCCGACCGCTTCCACGTCGGCCGCGCCCTGGTGGCCGGCACCTCGGAAGTCTGGGGCGACCTCGAGTGGAAGATCCTGGCCGCGCCCGGCCACGCGATGCGCGCCGTCGTGTTCTACAACCCGGAGCACCGGATCCTGATCTCCGGCGATGCGCTGTGGGAGAACGGCTTCGGCTTCGTGATGCCCGCCAGCATGGACCCGCTGGCGATGCCCGCCACGCGCGCCACGCTGGAGATGATCGCCGGGCTCGACGTGCGCGCGGTGATTCCCGGCCATGGCGATGTGTTCGGCGATCCGCGGCCGGCGCTGGACCGCGCGTTTGCGCGCCTGGCCGCCTTTGAAGCCGACGAGTCGCGCGTGGCGCGCACGGCGCTGAAGGCGCTGCTGACCTTCACGCTGCTCGACCGGCAGCGGATGCCGCTCGACCACGTCACGCCTTACCTTGAGAACATCGGCATCTTCCGCGACATCAACGCGCAGTGCCTCCACCTGTCCGCGGAAGCACTGACCGCGATGCTGGTCAACGACCTGGTAAAACTGGGCGCCGCAGCCATCGTGGATGGCGACCTGATCCCGGCGCGATAGCGCACGGAATAATTCGCGGGTCGCAACTGTATCCCCATGGGGAGCTTGTCGCCGCCGGCGCGATCCGCTTTAATCGCAGAGCCGTACAAAACAACGATGGTCCGGTGTTTCCAAATTCTGGAGGTTCAATGAAACGAGCAACATGGGTGCCCTTGATCGTCGCCCTTACCGTGGTCGGCGTGTTCAGTGCGGTCGTCTCGGCGCAAACCGCGCGGCCCGACCGGGCCATCCAGTATCGGCAGGGCGTGATGACCGCACAAGGCTGGAACCTGGGCATCCTGTTTGCGATGGCCAAGGGTGACCGGCCTTACAACAAGGACGAGGCGGTGCGCAGCGCCACGTTCGTCAACCAGTTGCTGTATATGGCGTGGGACGGGTTTGCCCCCGGCACCGACGCCGGCGCGCCGACCAAGGCCAAGCCGGAAATCTGGAAGGAACCCGCCAAGTTCAAACAGCTGACGGAAGCCGCACAAGCCGAGTCGCTCAAGCTCGTTGCTGCTGCACAGGCGGGAGACTTGGCCGCGTTGCGCCCGGCGGTCGGCGCGATGGGCAAGGCCTGCAACAACTGTCACGACGACTTCCAGAGCAAGTAGCGCCCCGTAAGCAGAACGTCGATCACGCCTGTAGGCGAGGCTGAAGCCTCGCCTACACGGATTTGTCGGTTGCGCCTGTAGGCGAGGCTTTAGCCTCGCAGGGAAATCGTTGCATCGATCCTGCGAGGCTTAAAGCCTCGCCTACACGGATTTGTCGATTGCGCCTGACTGGACGATTCAGTGACGGTTGTGTTGGCGCGCTACAACCGGTTGCCGGTCCACCATACCACCAGCGCGCAAAGCGCCAGCAGCACCAGCGCACGGGCGGTCGACGCCTCCGCATGCTGCGGTCGATGCAGATGCTTCGGCAATACCTTCTCGCCGGACACCATCGGATACACCAGGTCCTCGCCGAGATGCATCAGGTAACCGATGACGGCGAAGATATGCATGGACGCCAGCGCGACGACCACCCACCACATCCGCCGGTGCCACGAACCAATCGAGTCCGATAAATCCTTGTCGACCCATTTCACCAGCGGACCCTCGTAGAGGATGTCGTCATTGGTGAAAAGACCGGTGGTGGCCTGCGCCAGCAGCACCAGCAGCAGCGCCACCACCATCCAGCCGCCCAGTGGATTGTGCGTGGCATGCGGATGATGCGGTGGTCGAATCAGCGATCTCGCGTAGTCGAGCACGGCACGCGGTCCGCGCAGGAATGACGCGAAGCGTGCATTGGCACTGCCGACGAAGCCCCACACGATCCGGAACAACACCAGCGCCAGCAGCGTCTGGCCGGCGCGCATGTGCCACACGAGCATCTCGTTGCCGATCAGGCCGGTGGTGAGCAGCGCCGCCACCAGCACCACGAGCAGCCAATGCACGACACGGACGGGCCAATCCCAGACTGCAACGTAATCGCGATCGGTGCTGTTATCGGTCAAGTTACGGCACCTGGCTCTGGAAATCCCGGATGTAAGTGGAAACGCCGCGCATCAGCATCTCTACCGACAGCGCGGTGAGCAACATCCCCATCAAACGCTCGAAGGCCGTGACCACCTGCGCCCCCAGCACGCGCTGCAACCATGGCGCCGACAGCAGGATGCCGGTGGCCACCACCATGGCGATCGACAACGCGGCGACCCAGGTGCCAATGAGGGCGGGATCCCGCGACGCCATCAGCATCACCGTCGCCAGCGCGGAGGGGCCAGCGATGGACGGCACGGCAAGCGGCACCAGGAACGGTTCGCCGCCGGGCACATCGCCGAAGATGCCTTCCTTGCTTGGGAACACCATGCGCAGCGAGATCAGGAACAGGATGATCCCGCCTGCGATCGTGAGCGAGGTGTCGGAGAGCTGCAGCAAACGCATCACCGTGTTGCCGCCGGCCAGGAAGGCCAGCAGGATCGCGAATGCGAAGATCGATTCCCGCAGGATCACGCGCGAACGGCGCTCCGGCGGAACCTTGGACAGCAGCGACAGCACGATCGGCAGATTGCCGAACGGATCGAGCACGAGAATCAGCAGAATCGTGGCGGAAATGAGGTCGGCACTGATCATGTTCGTATCCCTGTTCGCGCGCGCAGTATAGCGCGCGAGTCTCGGCTACCTGGACGCCGTCCGCCGCGGCGCGCCGTCATACAAGCACCCAATACGCCAGAGGAAACAGGATTGCGGCCAGCATCGCGTGCAACGCAAAGGCCAATCCGGCGAACGCCCCCGCATCCGCATTGACCTGGAATGAACGCGCGGTGCCGATACCATGCGCCGCCAATCCCAGTGCAAAGCCGCGCGCACGCCAATCGCTGATGCGCAATGCATCGAGCACGTACTTGCCGAGCGCCGCGCCGAGGATGCCGGTACTCACCGCGAAGACAGCCGCCAATGCCGGCAGGCCGCCCAGGTTCTCGGCGATGCCCATGGCGACGGGTGCTGTCACCGACTTCGGCGCCAGTGAAGCGAGCGTCACGGGTGTTGCGCCCAGCAGCCAGCCGATACCGACCGCGCTGACCAGCGCCACGGTCGAACCCACCGCCAATGACGCCGCGATCGGCCACGCCAGGCGCCGCACGTGCGGCCATTCGCGCACGAGCGGCACGGCCAGCCCCACGACCGCGGGCCCCAGCAGGAAGTGGACGAACTGCGCGCCAGCGAAATACGTCTGGTACGACGTGCGGGTGAGCCAGAGCACCATGATGATCAGCACCGCCGTGATCAGCACCGGGTTCGCCAGCGGATGCTTGCCGGTACGTTCATAGCACCACCACGCCAGCACATACATCACCAGCGTCAGCGTCAGTCCCGCCAGCGGCGTGGCGGCAAGATAAACCCACAGCGCGAAGAATGGTTCGGCGGTCATGGTCGCGACGTCGCCGCGGCAGCTTCAGCGCGGCGCGCAAGGCGCTGGAACGTCACGGCCGTGGCCGCCAGCGCCAGTACCGTACTGATGATCAATGCCGCCGCAATGGGCACCCACTCGCTGGCCACGCGCTCGAGATGCAGCATCACGCCCACGCCCGCGGGAACGAACAGCAGCGACAGGTGTTGCGCGAGACCGTCGGCCGCCGCGCTGATCGCTGCAGGCAACGGCTTTCGTACCTGCAGCGCGACGAACAGCAACATCATCCCGACGACAGGACCCGGCACCGGCATGCCGGTCAGGCGCACGAGTGCCTCGCCCGCGCTCTGGAACACCAGCAACCACGTGAGGCCGGCCAGCAGCGGACTCAATGCAGCTTCACCCGTGGTTCGAGCCGCTCGCGCAGGAACCTGCCGATGGTGTCGAACACCACGCGGACCACGCCGTGAATGGAAACCTGATGCATCTTGTACAGCATTGCATACATCGCGCGCGCGACGAGGCCCTGGAAGACGAGGCTGCCGCCCACCAGCCGGCCCATCAGGTTGCCCACCGCCGAGAGTTCCCCCAGCGACACGAGCGAACCGAAATCGCGGAAGCGGAACTCGAGCAGAGGCTTGCCCTTCAACCGGGCCGCGATCGACTTCGCGAGCAGCGTCGCCTGCTGATGCGCCACCTGCGCGCGCGGGGGCAACAGCGCACCGGCATGGCCCTGCCACGGTGCTGCCGCGCAATCGCCGAAGGCGAAGATGTCCGCGTCGCGCGTCGTCTGCAGCGTGGGGCCCACCACCAGCTGGTGCGCGCGATTGGTTTCGAGCCCGTCGAGGCGCGCAAGGCTTTCGGGTGCCATGATGCCCGCTGCCCACACGACAAGATCGGCTTCGTAGAAGTCCCCTGCCGCGGTATTGACGCCGGTGGTATCCACGCCCGTCACCCGCTCGCTGGTACGCACGTCGACGTCAAGTCGTCGCAGCAACGCGGTGGCGGCCTCGGCCACGTGTTCCGACAGCGGCGGCAGGATGCGCGGCGAGGCCTCGAGCAACGTGATCTTGATGTCGCGCGCGGGGTCGAGATGGTCAAGACCATAGCCCGCATGCGCGCGCGTGGTCTGCCGCAATTCTGCGGCCAGTTCCACGCCGGTAGCGCCCGCGCCGATCACCACGATGTGCACGAGCGCCGGCGCGCCCGTTGCAGCACGTCCATCGGCACGCACGCACACGGCCAGCAACCGGCGGTGGAAGCGCTCGGCATCGGCCAGCGAGTCGAGCGAAATGGCGTGCTGCGCCACGCCGGGTACGCCGAAATCGTTGCTGACGCTGCCGACGCAAATGACCAGCGTGTCGTAGCGGAGTTGCCGCTGCGGCAGGATCTCCTCGCCTTCCGAGGTGCGCACGACGTCGAGCGTGATTTCCTTGCGCGCGCGATCAAGGCCACAGAGCGCACCCTGCCGGAACCGGAAGCCATGCCAGTGCGCGATCGCCAGGTAGTCGAGGTCATGGGCATCGGCATCCATGCGCCCCGCTGCGACTTCGTGCAGCAGCGGCTTCCATACGTGCGTCGCATGACGATCGACCAGGGTCACGTGTACGCCGCCCTTGCGGCCATAGCGGTCGCCCAACGTGGTCGCCAACGGCAGTCCGCCGGCGCCACCGCCAACGATCACGATGCGATGGGGTGTACCGGTCGTAGCGTCGGAACTCATGGCGTATTGGCACTGCCCGGGCAGCCGGTGAGAGGGGCGAAGGAATTCATCATCGTCCTACCACCACGCCCTCGCGGCGCGGATCTGCGCCACCGATCCAACCGTCGCGCGTGCGGACGATCGCCTGCGTGCCGCTGGTCATCACCGGCGTGCGTACATCAGCACCTAACGCCTTCAGTTTTGGTGCCAACGCTGCCACCGCGGTTTGCGCCTCCAGTTCAGTTGGCCCGTTGCGGCTACCGAAGTTGGGCAGTGCCACCGCGGCTTGCGGGTCGAGGTTCCAGTCGATGATGCCGAGCAGCGTCTTGGCCACGTAGTTGATGATCGCGCTGCCGCCGGCCGAGCCCGTCACGATCGCCACACGCCCATGCCGGTCATACGCGATCGTGGGCGCCATCGAGGATCGCGGCCGCTTCCCCGGTTCGACGCGGTTGGCTACCGGCTTGCCGTTGTCCTCCGGCACGAACGAAAAGTCGGTGAGCTGGTTGTTGAGCAGGAATCCACCCGCCGTCATCAAGCGGCTGCCGAAGGCGTCCTCGATCGTCATCGTCATCGCCACGGCGTTGCCGAAACGGTCGACGATCGACAGATGCGACGTCGACTCGAACTCCAGCGCCGCGTGCGCACCCAGCGCCACTTTGCGCGCGGGCGCGGCGTTGGCGGGTGGATCGCCAGGTGTAGCCATGCCAAGGCTGCGGTCAACACGAATCAACGCCGAACGCACACGCAAGTAATCGTCATCGAGCAGGCCGGCAGGCGGTGCGAAGAACTCCGGATCGGCGATGTACACGCTGCGATCCGCGAACGCGAGGCGCCCCGCTTCGCTCATGAAGTGCACACCCCAGAAGGACGCCGGGCCCATGGCGGCAACATCGAAGCGTTCAAGCATCTTCAACATCTGCAGCATCGTGATCCCGCCCGACGACGGCATCGGGAACCCGCATACTCGATAGCTGCGATACCCGTCGCACACCGGTTCGCGCACGACTACGCGGTACGCCGCCAGATCGCGCAGCGTGAGGTCCCCCGGATTCCACGGATGATCGTTCGCGGTAGCGACGATGTCGCGCGCAATCGCGCCCGTGTAGAACGCGTCCGCGCCTCCGGCTGCGATGGCCCGCAACGTGGCCGCATACGCCGGATTGCGCAGCACCGTGCCGACCGGCAGCGCCTTGCCGTTGGCGTGGAAGAAATAAGCGCGCACGCGGGGCTGCGTCAGGAAGCGATCGAGTCCGATCAGCGTATGCAGGCGCGGCGACACCGCAAAGCCGCGCTCGGCCAGTTCGATGGCGGGGACGAACAACGTCGACCACTTGAGCCGCCCGTGCTTGCGATGCGCGGCCTCGAGCACGCGCACGGTGCCCGGCACCCCGACCGAGCGTCCGCCGATCACCGCATCGTGGAATTCGCGTGGCTTGCCATCCTTCAGGAAACGATCGAGCCGCGCCGCGGCGGGCGCCGTCTCGCGGCCATCATAGGCCACGAGGCGCTTGGCGCGTGCATCGTGCACCAGCAGCATCGACCCGCCGCCTAAGCCCGAGGATTGTGGCTCCACCAGGCCCAGCACCAGTTGCACCGCGATCGCTGCGTCGACGGCGGAACCGCCGTGAGCCAGCATCCGCTGCCCCGCTTCCGCCGCCAGCGGATTGGCCGCCGCGACCATCCAGTGGCGTGTCGTGACCGGTGCCTTGTCGATCCAACCGGATGGGTGCTCGGGCGCAGGCGCTTGGGCCGCGGTGAACATGGGCGCCCATAGCGCGATCAGGACGAGACGCCGCAACATTGTGAGTCTTGCCGTTACCACACCCATCTCCCTCGAACAGCATCGCACCATGACTAATTGTAAGGTACACGGCATGGCGCAAGGCGCCCGGCCAAGCACGACGAACGACGATCGCGCGCCATGTTCGCCGCCACCGCGCGGCAAGCTCAGTTTTTCGGACGGGTGGTGCCCGCACACTTGCTCGCAATGGTGATTCCGCTCCAACTTTGTGTATTTTCCTGTTGCGCCCGGAAGTGCGAAGGAGCAAAGTGAGGCGCTGCTTGCGGCAACACCGGATAACACTCCACGCGACGACTCCGTGCAAGGAGATTCATCTTGCCAACACGCAATGAACGGGGCAGGCCCAACAATGGCGCCTGGATGCCGGGGTGCGCTGCATTCGCCTTCGGACTCGCTGGACTACTAGGCGCCACGTCGTCCAGTGCGGGACTGGGTACGGCGGTCGAGTTCTACAACCCGGCACTGCGTCATTACTTCGTCACCGCCTATCCGGAAGAGGCTGCGGCGCTCGACGCGGGCACCAACGTCAAGGGTTGGACCCGCACCGGCGGGCAGTTCACGGTGTTCACCGATCCAGCCGACGGATTGCAGGCGGTGTGTCGCTTCTTTGGCACTCCGGGCAAAGGCATCAACTCCCACTTCTACACCGCCGACGCCGCCGAGTGCGCGAAGGTGAAGACCTTGCCGGCATGGACGTTTGAGGCCATCGCGTTCTACATCCCGATGCCAGTCGGCGGACAGTGCGGCGGCAACTATCCGGTATACCGCAGCTTCTACAGCGACAACATTGCAGACGCCAATCATCGCTTCACGGTGGACCTGACGGCGCACGTGCGGATGTTTAAACGCGGCGACGTCCTGGAAGGGATCGTGATGTGCGCTCCGGTCACCGACGAGGAACGCGAGGCGGATGTGGTGCGGTTTCTTGAGCAGGCCACACTTGGACCGAAAGAAGCATCGGTGCAGGAAGTGAAGTCCAAGGGGATCGGGGCTTGGATCGACCAGCAAATTCCGATGAACGTGACGCGCTACACCCAGTATCCGTACTGGGAATCGCCGATGGACAATTCGCTGTGCAAGGATGACAGGACGCCACCGGTGACGCCGGCCAAATTTTGCAGTACCAACAACTGGAGCCCTGCGCCGGTTGCCTGGGAATTTTTCCGGCAGTCAAGAACGGCGCCGGACCAGATGCGGCTGCGCATGGCGCACGTCTGGCATCAAATCTTCGTCGTGGGCGAAGGCGGACCTGGCGAAACCTATGCCAATGCCGAATTTCAACAGCGCCTTCGCGACGGAGCCTTCGGAAGTTTCGAGAATCTGCTGCTCAAGTATGCGTTGTCGCCGCAACTTGGCAATTTCCAGAGTTGGGTCAAGAATATTCCCGAGCACGATGGCATCCGTCCCAACGAAAACTTTGCGCGGGAGTTGATGCAGCTTTTCACGATCGGTGTCAATTTGTTGAACGATGACGGCACGCCCAAGCTTGACGTGAAGGGGCAACTGATCCCCGCCTACGGACAATCGGACATCGAAACTCTGGCACGGGTGTTGACCGGATTTACCTACCCGACGATACCGGGTAAAACTCCCGATTTCTGGGGCAACGACAGATATTACTTTGGGGACATGATCGCGTTCGACAATTGGCACGATCAGGGTGCCAAGAGCGCGCTGAACGGCCGCATCCAATTCAACGCCGGCGGCAGTGCATTGGCGGAGGTACGCGCGGCGATCCGCGCGCTCGTCGAGCATCCGAACACGCCGCCATTTATCGCGAAGCAACTGATCCAGAAGACCGTGACCAGCTCGCCAACGCCCGGATACGTCGGCCGCGTTGCCGCGGTGTTCCGGGACAACGGATCCGGCGTGCGCGGCGATCTTGCGGCCGTGACGCGCGCGGTCCTGCTCGATCCGGAGGCACGCGGTGCGCGCAAGATCGAACGTGAATACGGACGAATGCGCGAACCGGCGCTGCTCTGGACCGCGATGATCCGCGCGCTGGACGTAACAACCGATGGCGTCATTCCGTGGGACATGGGATGGCAGAGCGCACAGTCGCTGTTCAAAGCACAGACGGTATTCAACTACTACCCCGCCGACTACACTCTGGCGGGCGGAAACACGCCCGGCCCGGAGTTCGGCATCTATACATCGTCTGAATTTTTGACCCGCGCGAACCAGATCAACGACCTGCTCTACAACGTGGACCAGACGTGGTCGCAGCACGAATTATGGGGCTGGGGACCGCGTCCCTATGTGCCCAATGCACTGGGAACGCCAAGCCCGCCGCTCACAGCACTCCTGCCGGACGCCGCCAATGCCGATGGTCTGGTGGAGCGTCTGAACCGGCTGTTCCTGCACGGCACGATGAGCGACGCAGCGCGCAAGACCATCGTCAACGCCGTCAACAAATTAGCCCCCGCCGAGGCACTGCGTCGCGTAAAGCTCGCGGTCAACCTGACGCTGATCTCCATTGACTACCAGGTGCAGAAATGAGGCCAGCGATGCGGACGCGCCCACTTGTCCTGACGTCGCCACAGCGCCGACAACTGCTCAAGTTCGCCGCCGCCAGCGGGCTCTTGGCGGCCGTTGAACGCAATGTGGCATTGGCGCAAGGCGCGCCGGACTACAAGGCACTGGTCTGTGTATTTCAACAGGGAGGCAACGACGGCGAGAACACGCTGATTCGCCAGGACACTGCCGGGTATCAGGCCTACGCGGCGATCCGTACGCCGGCCTCCGGGCTGAACATTGCGCAGTCGCAGCTGGTCCCGATTCAGCCGGCCCGCAGTTCTCCACCCTACGGCTTGCATCCGGCGTGCGCGCCGCTGAAAACCCTGTTCGACCAGAAAAAGCTGGCGGTCATCGCCAACGTCGGCATGCTGGTGCAGCCGTCGACGAAACCTGCATTGGAAACCCAAGGTGCGCCGCGCCCGGCCAATCTGTTCTCGCATTCCGATCAGGAGCTGGCGATCCAGAGCGGCGTCCATACCGGTTTCGACCGTGCCGGCTGGGGCGGGCGCATCGCGGACCGGCTCGATGCCGCCAATCCCGGAACGCTTTTTCCTCCCATGATCTCCGTGAATGGGTTGCGCACTTTTGCATCGGGACGCACGTCGGTACCGTTGACCGTTCCTGAGAACCCGTATTTCACGCTGTACAGCAGCGGCAACAACCAATACCAGTTCGATGTGTTGCGCGATGCCGCACTGCGCGAAATGCTGGCGCAAAGCCGAACCAACATCTACGACGTCGTGGCGCAACTTTATGCCGAGGAGGGATTGGCCGCAGCGTCGGTCGTGTTCCCGATTCTGCAAAATGCGGGCTCGGTGGTCGCGCCGTTTTTTGCTACTCTCGATACGAGCATCGCGCGCCAGTTGAAAACGGTCGCGCAATTGATCGAGGGTCGGGCACAAACGAAAATGAAGCGGCAGGTGTTTTACGCTCACCAGTGGGGCTATGACACCCACGGCAGCCAGGCCGGCATCCACCAAACGCTGCTTGGGGATTTTTCGAAGGCAGTCAAGGCATTCCAGGACGCGATGGCCGCACTGGGGATCGCCGACAGCGTGACGGCTTTCACGTTGTCGGATTTCGGGCGCACGTTGAAGCCGGCTTCGAACGCCGGGACTGACCACGGCTGGGGCAACTATGCGTTCGCTTTTGGCGGCGCGGTGAAGGGCGGCGACTTCTACGGAACCGTGCCGACCCAGGTGCTGAACGGACCAGATGATCTTGGCAAGGACGGCCGCTGGATTCCAACAACTTCCATCGAGCAATACGGAGCGACACTGGCGCGTTGGTTCGGCATCGCGGAAGGCGACCTGCCCTACGTGTTCCCCAACATCGGGGCGTTTGCCAACACCAAACTCGGGTTCATGGGATAGTCGCTTATCACGATTTCTGGCGCGATTTTCACATCGCCTGACACGCACACTTCCACAATAAAAAAGGGCAGCGAAACTTCGCTGCCCTTTGTCTTGCTCCACGCGCCGTCATTACTGCGCGAAGTTGTTACTGGGTTTTCTACTGGATCAGGACGATCTCGACCCGACGCGCCTGCGCTGCGTCACCCGTGCCCTGGGTCATCTCGGGCTTGGCCAGTTCGATCTTGTCCTCGGCTACACCCGCCGACTTCAGCTGGTCGCGGACCTTGAACGCCCGTTGCTTGGCCAGTTCCTGGTTCTGCTCGAGGCTGCCGGTCGCGTCGTGGTAACCCGAGACCTTGACCTTCTTGCCCGAGGACTTCACCGCGTCGGCCACCGGCGCCAACTTGGCGGCGCCATCGGCGGGAAGCTCGGCCTTGCCGGTTTCGAAGAACAGCGTGACCACGGCCATCACCAACGGAGTGCTGGCAGCGGCAGGTGCTGCGGCGACCGCCGCAGGCGCGACAACCGCAGGCGCGACCGCCATAGGCGCGACCGCCGCAGGCGCGACAACCGCAGCCGCAGATTTCGCAGGCGGCGTCAGCACCGGTGCACCCGGCTTCGGGTCGGCTTTGACGCCACCCCATGTGGCCAGCAGCGGCACGATCATCAGCGCGACGATATTGATGATCTTGATCAGCGGATTGATCGCCGGGCCCGCCGTGTCCTTGTAAGGGTCGCCGACGGTGTCGCCGGTGACCGCGGCCTTGTGCGCCTCGGAACCCTTGCCACCGTGATGGCCGTCCTCGATGTACTTCTTGGCGTTGTCCCACGCGCCGCCGCCCGTCGTCATCGAGATGGCGACGAAGAGACCGGTGATGATCGTGCCCATCAAGAGGCCGCCCAGTGCCTGCGGTCCGAGCGTCAGGCCCACCACGACCGGGACCAACACCGGCAGCAGCGACGGCACGATCATTTCGCGGATCGCGGCCTTGGTCAGCATGTCCACCGCCACGCCGTATTCCGGCTTGGCCGTGCCTTCCATGATGCCCTTGATTTCCCTGAACTGGCGGCGCACTTCCACCACCACGGCGCCCGCCGCGCGACCCACCGCTTCCATCGCCATCGCGGCGAAGAGGAAGGGAATGAGGCCACCGATGAAGAGACCCACGATGACCATGTGGTTCGACAGGTCGAACGTGGTGTCCATGCCGAACGTCTGCAGCGCATGCGTGTAGTCGGCGAAGAGCACCAGCGCGGCGAGACCGGCGGAACCGATCGCGTAGCCTTTGGTGACGGCCTTCGTCGTGTTGCCCACGGCGTCGAGCGGATCGGTGATGGCGCGCACCGAGTCCGGCAGATTCGCCATTTCGGCGATGCCACCCGCGTTGTCGGTGATCGGTCCGTACGCGTCGAGCGCGACGATGATGCCGGCCATCGACAGCATCGACGTCGCCGCGATCGCGATGCCATACAGGCCCGCGAACCAGAACGACATCAGGATGGCCGCGCAGACCGACAGCACCGGCCACGCGGTGGCCTTCATCGACACGCCGATGCCGGCGATGATGTTGGTGGCATGGCCCGTGGTCGAGGCTTGCGCAATGTGCTTCACGGGCTTGAAGTCCGTGCCCGTGTAGTACTCGGTGATCACGACCATCAGTGCCGTCAGCACGAGGCCGACGACGGCGGCGCCGAAGAGACGGATCGGCGTGAGGATCGGGTCAACGGACGCGAAGCTGCCGGTCATGCGGTCGGTGATGAACCAGAAGCCAATCGCGGAAATGATGCCCGCCACCGCCAGGCCCCTGTACAGCGCGTTCATGATCTTGCCGCCGGGGCTGGCCTTGACGAAGTAGCAGCCGACGATGGACGCGAGGATCGAGAAGCCGCCCAGCACCAGCGGATACAGCACCGCCGCACCGGCCACCGTGGGCAGCAACAGCGCACCCAGCAGCATCGTGGCGATGATGGTCACCGCATAGGTCTCGAACAGATCCGCGGCCATGCCGGCGCAGTCGCCGACGTTGTCGCCGACGTTGTCCGCGATCACCGCCGGATTGCGCGGATCATCTTCCGGAATACCCGCTTCGACCTTGCCAACGAGGTCGGCGCCGACGTCCGCACCCTTGGTGAAGATGCCGCCACCAAGACGCGCGAAGATCGAGATCAGCGAGCCGCCGAACGCAAGACCCACCAGCGGCTGGATGATGTAATGCAGACTCTGGCCCTTCGGCAGCGGCGTCCATTGCGCCGATGCCGTCAGGAACCAGTAAAAGCCCGCCACGCCCAGCATGCCGAGGCCCACGACCAGCATGCCGGTGATGGCACCACCGCGGAACGCGACAGCCAGCGCTTCGTTGAGCCCGGTCTTCGCCGCTTCGGCGGTGCGCACGTTGGCGCGCACCGAGACGTTCATCCCGATATAACCCGCGAGGCCCGACAGGATGGCACCGACGGCGAACCCGCCCGCGGTGCGTCCGCCCAGCGCCCACCAGATGACGACGAAGAGGATGGCGCCGACGATGCCGATCGTCAGGTACTGACGATTGAGATACGCCTGCGCGCCGGCCTGGATGGCCGCGGCGATTTCCTGCATCCGCGCGTTGCCGGCTGGCTTCGCGAGGATCCACTTGATGGAAAGACCGCCGTAGACGATCGCCGCCACCGCGCACAGCAGCGCGAAAATGAGTCCATAGGACATGGCTTGTAATGCTCCCTTTGATGTGTGACGCGCGGATGTTGCCGATTGTTGCTGCCGTTGCCGGCACCATTGAAGTGCCTTCAGCCTCTCCTGCCCGCGCGTGGTGCGCCCGATTGTGTGTCGAAGGGCGCGACCAATCCCCCAAAGCGGCTGCCAGTGGCCAATGCGTCGTTGCCGCGTTGCCCTGCCTGGTGTCCGCTCGTCCCCGGCCGGGGGTTCCCGGCCGGACCAAACGCGCTATTTTGCCAGTTTGCGGGCCAGAAAGTCCAACCGGTCCTGGCCCCAGAAGAGTTCATCACCGATGACATAGGTGGGTGCACCGAAAATCTGACGATCGATCGCGTCCTGCGACGAGGCTGCGTAGGCCGCCGCGACGTCGGCCGTCGCCGCGCGCGCGGCCAGCGCCGGGCCGTCCTGCCCCAGCGCCGTGGCGATGGCCATCAGCGTGGCGGCGTCGCCGATATCCCGCTCCTCCGCCCAGCGCGCGCGCATGATCGCGCCAGCCAGTGCCAGCGCATCGTCGGCGCTGCGCGCGCGCGCGGCCAGGATGAAATGGGACGAAAGCTCGGGACCCGACGCCAGGAACTTCGGGTTGATGTTGATCGGGATTCCGAGGTGCTCGCGCCACCGTGCAACTTCCTGCAGTCGGTAGGCCTGCCGCTGCGGCGCGCGCTTGGCCAGCGGCAATCCGCCGGAAACCGGGAACACCTTCGACAGGTCCATCGGCTTCACCACCACGGTCGCGCCATGCGCTCGCGCCAGCGCGGCGAAGCGTTCGTGGCCGAGGTATGCCCACGGCGACACGGGTGTGAAGAAATACTCGATCGTCTTCGACATCGCGGGGTCCTTGTGGCAATCAGACGGTGAACGACGTGTCGAGGCGCTTCTTCACGGCGACGTTGCGCAGCCTGACGTACTGCGGCAGGCCGTTGCGGAACGGCGGCGGATCCTCGCCCAGCATCAGCGGCCGCAGGTAGGCCCGCGCCTTCGCCGTGATGCCGAAGCCGTCGCGCGTGATGAACGAGCGCGGCAGCATCTTCTCGACGTTCGCCACCTTGGTCAACGGCGCCGCGTCGATCTTCCAGCGATACGGCGCATCGGAAACGCGGATGATGGCCGGCATCACCGCGTTGCGACCCTGCAGGGCGTACTCGACCGCCGCCTTGCCCACCGCATAGGACTGCAGCACATCTGTCTTCGACGCCAGATGCCGCGCCGAGCGTTGCAGGTAGTCGGCCACCGCCCAGTGATACTTGAAGCCCAGCTTGTCGCGCACCAGCGCGGCGATCAGCGGCCCCACGCCGCCCAGCTGCGCGTGGCCGAACGCATCCTTCGTCCCGGCCTCCGCCATCAACGCTCCCTGCGCGTCGAGCAGGCCCTCGGAGACGCCGACGCAGCAATACCCGAAGCGCTTGACCTTGGCATCGACGGCGGCCATGAACCTGGCCTCGTCGAAGCGAACTTCCGGGAACAGCAGCACCATCGGAATCGGCGTATCGGCATCATCCGCCATGCCTACCGCTGCCGTGATCCAGCCCGCGTGGCGACCCATCACTTCCAGCACGAAGACCTTGGTCGACGTGCGCGCCATCGACGCCACATCGAACGCCGCCTCGCGCATCGACGTGGCCACATACTTGGCCACCGAGCCGAAGCCCGGACAGTTGTCGGTGATCGGCAAGTCGTTGTCGACCGTCTTCGGCACATGCACGGCCACCAGCGGGTAGCCCAGCGCCGACGCGATCTGCGATACCTTGAGGCAGGTATCGGCCGAGTCGTTGCCGCCGTTGTAAAAAAAGTAGCCGATGTCGTGCGCGCCGAACACCTCGAGCAGCCGCTCGTACTGCGCGCGGTTCTGGTCGAGACCCTTCAGCTTGTAACGGCACGACCCGAAGGCGCCCCCCGGCGCATAACGCAGCGCGGCAATCGCGCGCGCCGATTCGCGGCTGGTGTCGATCAGGTCTTCGGTCAGCGCGCCGATGATGCCGTTGCGACCGGCGTACACCTTGCCGATCCTGTCGCGATGCTGCCGCGCGGTTTCGATCACGCCGGCAGCGCTGGCATTGATGACGGCGGTGACACCACCTGATTGCGCATAGAACGCATTGCGGCGGCCCATGCGTCCACCTACGCGCTGCGCACTCATGATGGAATCGCTCCAGCAACCACGTTCGCCCCCTTATGACTTGAGCGCCGCAAGGCACGCATCGCGCACGGCCTCCATGCTTCCCACGCCCGCCACCTTGCGATATCTGGGTGCGCCGGGCGTGCCCGCCTTGCTCCAGCGCGTGTAGTACTCCACGAGCGGCTCGGTCTGCCGGTGATACACGGCAAG
>JBBQEY010000046.1:0-18506 GCA_038321425.1 Burkholderiales bacterium
GCCGCCGACACGACCAGGATGGCGCCGTCCATCTGCGCCGCACCCGTGATCATGTTCTTCACGTAGTCCGCGTGGCCCGGGCAATCAACGTGCGCGTAGTGACGATTCTTCGTCTCGTACTCCACGTGCGCCGTGTTGATCGTGATGCCCCGCGCCTTTTCCTCCGGCGCCGCATCGATCTGGTCGTAGGCCTTCGCCTCGCCACCGAACAACTTCGACAGCACCAGCGTCATCGCCGCCGTCAGCGTCGTCTTGCCGTGATCCACGTGGCCGATCGTCCCCACGTTCACGTGCGGCTTCGTCCGTTCGAATTTGCCTTTAGCCATGATTCGCGTCCTTAACTTTTCTTGTTGATCACAGCCTCGGCGACGTTTTTCGGCGCCTCGGTGTAGTGCTTGAATTCCATCGTGTAGGTGGCGCGTCCCTGCGACAGCGAACGCAGCGTGGTCGAGTAGCCGAACATTTCTGCCAGCGGCACTTCGGCCTTGATCACCTTGCCCGTGGGCATGTCATCCATGCCTTGAATCATGCCGCGACGCGACGACAGGTCGCCCACGACGTTGCCCATGAAATCTTCGGGCGTCTCGACCTCGACGGCCATCATCGGCTCGAGCAGCACCGGGCTGGCCTGACGCATGCCGTCCTTGAACGCCATCGACGCGGCCATCTTGAACGCGTTTTCGTTCGAGTCGACGTCATGGTACGAACCGTCGAACAGCGTGACCTTGACGTCGACGACCGGGTACCCGGCCAGCACGCCATTGGGCAGCGTTTCGAGCAGGCCCTTGGCTACGGCCGGGATGAATTCGCGCGGCACGGTGCCACCCTTGATCGCATCCACGAACTCGTAACCCTTGCCCTTTTCGTTGGGCTCCATCTTGATCCAGACGTGGCCGTACTGGCCGCGACCACCGGACTGCTTGATGAACTTGCCTTCGACCTGGACGAGCTTGCGGATCGCCTCGCGGTACGCCACCTGCGGCGCGCCGACATTGGCTTCGACGCCGAATTCGCGCTTCATCCGGTCGACCAGGATCTCGAGGTGGAGCTCGCCCATCCCCGAAATGATCGTCTGGCCCGACTCCTCATCCGTATGCACGCGGAACGACGGGTCTTCCTGCGCCAGGCGATTGAGCGCAATACCCATCTTTTCCTGGTCGACCTTGGTCTTCGGCTCCACCGCGACGTGAATCACCGGCTCGGGGAAGATCATCTTCTCGAGCATGATCACGTTATCCGGATCGCAGATCGTGTCGCCAGTGGTGGCTTCCTTCAGGCCGACCGCCGCCGCGATGTCGCCGGCGCGCACTTCCTTGATTTCCTCGCGCTGGTTGGCGTGCATCTGCAGGATGCGGCCCAGCCGCTCCTTGCGTCCCTTGATCGGGTTGTAGACCGTGTCGCCCGATTTGATGACGCCCGAGTACACGCGGAAGAAAATGAGCTGGCCCACGTACGGGTCGGTCATGATCTTGAACGCGAGACCGGCAAACGGTTCGTCGTCGGCGGCCTTGCGGAAGCCATCCTTGCCGTTTTCGAGTTCGCCCTTCACCGGCGGAATGTCCGTCGGTGCCGGCATGTATTCGATGATGCCGTCGAGCATCGCCTGGACGCCCTTGTTCTTGAACGCCGAGCCGCACATCATCGGCACGATTTCGGATGCAATCGTGCGCGTGCGGATGCCGAGCTTGATTTCCTCTTCCGTCAGGTCGCCGGACTCGAGGTACTTGTTCATCAGCTCTTCGTTGGCTTCGGCCGCGGACTCGATCATCTTCTCCCGCCATTCCTTGGCCAGTTCCATCAAATCGGCCGGAATGTCGCGCATGTCGAATTTCATGCCCTGCGACGCGTCGTCCCAGTAGATGGCTTTCATCCGGACGAGGTCGACCACGCCTTCAAAGCGTTCTTCGGCGCCGATGGGAATCTGCAGTGGAACCGGATTGGCTTTCAGGCGCGTCTTCATCTGGTCGTAGACCTTGAAGAAATTGGCACCCTGGCGGTCCATCTTGTTGACGAACGCCAGCCGCGGCACCTTGTACTTGTTAGCCTGCCGCCACACGGTTTCCGACTGCGGCTGCACGCCGCCCACGGCGCAATAGACCATGCACGCACCGTCGAGCACGCGCATCGACCGCTCGACTTCAATCGTGAAGTCGACGTGGCCGGGGGTGTCGATGATGTTGATCCGGTGCTCGGGGAAATTCTTGTCCATCCCCTTCCAGAAGCAGGTAGTGGCAGCGGACGTAATCGTGATGCCGCGCTCGCGCTCCTGCTCCATCCAGTCCATAACCGTAGCGCCGTCGTGCACCTCGCCGATCTTGTGCGAGACGCCGGTGTAGAACAGGATGCGTTCGGTGGTCGTGGTTTTACCGGCATCAATGTGAGCACTGATGCCAATGTTGCGATACCGGTCGATCGGGGTAATTCGGGGCATTTTGGGTCAATCGTTCGAGCAATGAAGCTCTAAAGACGAGTAGTGGGAAGCACTTCCCCGCTACTCGTGAGATCCGCCGTGAAATGTTTTTCGTAGGTTTTGTTGCTTAGAACCTGAAGTGCGAGAAGGCCTTGTTGGCTTCGGCCATGCGGTGCACTTCCTCGCGCTTCTTCACCGCGCCGCCGCGGCCTTCCGAGGCCTCGAGCAGTTCGGCTGCAAGACGCTGGCCCATCGACTTCTCGCCGCGCTTGCGCGCTGCCTCGCGGAGCCAGCGCATGGCCAGCGCGGTACGCCGCACGGGCCGCACTTCGACCGGCACCTGGAAATTGGCACCGCCCACACGACGGCTCTTCACTTCGACCATCGGACGCGAATTGGAGAGTGCCTGGATGAACACTTCCAGCGGATCCTTGCCGCCCTTCTTCGAGATGGACTCGAAGGCGCCGTAGATGATGCGCTCGGCGGTCGACTTCTTGCCGCTGTCCATCAACACGTTGATGAACTTGGCGACATCGGTATTGGCGTACTTCGGATCCGGCAGGATCTCGCGCTTGGGGACTTCGCGACGACGTGGCATGACAGATTTCCTTGCTTGGTTTTATCTTGGGGCAGCTTTGGACCCGAAGCCAGACTAGGCCGCTTTGGGTCGCCACGGCCTCACTAGGCCGCTTTGGGTCTCTTCGCGCCGTACTTCGAGCGCGACTGCTTGCGGTCCTTGACGCCGGCGGTATCGAGCGCGCCGCGCACCATGTGGTAGCGCACGCCCGGCAAGTCCTTGACGCGGCCGCCGCGGATCAGCACCACCGAGTGCTCCTGCAGGTTGTGACCTTCGCCGCCGATGTAGCTGATGACCTCGAAGCCATTGGTCAAGCGCACCTTGGCGACCTTCCGCAGCGCCGAGTTCGGCTTCTTCGGGGTCGTGGTGTAGACGCGCGTGCATACGCCGCGTTTTTGCGGGCTGTTCTGCAGCGCCGGCACTTTGCTTTTCGACACGGCGGGCTTGCGGCCCTTCCGTACGAGCTGATTGATCGTTGGCATCCTGATTGTCCGTTTCGTGCGCGGCCCACCATGTGGGGACAACGCAAGCCATTGAAAGTCTCGGTAAGTGCCACCGCGTTCGCGACTGCGATCGCCGTTGGGTCACTCACCGGCTTTGCGAAACTGCTTCATTAATGCTGCAAATCAAAGTGGCCCACGTTCGCGTCCTTGCGGGACGCTGCACTGGGGCCACCCTTCTTGCGCCATAGGCCGACTGTGTTGAAAGCGGCCTGGTTCGCGTGCCCATCCGGACGGTTTAAAGGCGTCCGAGGGGCGAAAAGACCGCGATTATAAGGCGTAAACCGATCCCGGGTCAATACCCTGCTGCGGTGCAGTGGAGGGTGGGTCGCCCGGTCGGCACGTAACCCGGGGCCCACTTCCGGGCGTAGTACCCTAATGGCGCGCGGCCTGCGCCAACGCGCCGGCCCATTCGAACCCCCTTTCTACTATCGGACGACCCCATGAATCGATCATTCCTACGCTGGTGCACTTCCGCCATCGCCGTCACGTTTTGCGCCGCCGCATTCGCCAACCATCCGCCCGTCAGCTACAGCGACCTGTGGGGCAAGGCCGACGAGCCGGGCTGGGGATTGAACCTCGCGCAGCAGAACACGGCGCTCTTCGGTACGTTTTTCGTCTACGGCGTCGGCGGCGATGCCGTCTGGTATTCGTCGACCTTTGTCTACCAGTACACCGGTGCCAATGGCGTCAACGTCTATCAGGGTGACCTCTACCTGACCAAGGGCACGCCCCAGGGCACACCATACGATCCGACGTTGCTCAAGTACCGGCAAGTGGGCCTCGCGACGCTCGAATTCGACGGCGACGCCAATGCACTGCTGCGCTACACGGTCGACGGCGTCGTCGTCACCAAGCTGATCGCCCGCCAGACCTTCGGCACGATCTCGCCGGTGGGCAACTATCTCGGCTCCACCGCCGATGTTACGTTCGGCTGCAAAACACCGTCGAACGACGGCATCGTGACCACGGATACGGGCGCACTGCGGATCACGCTGGCAGGCGACTTCGCGACGATCTACGCGCCGACGTGCTTCTACGAGGGCAAGTACACGCAGCAGGGCCAGGTGGCCACGCTGGACGGCCGCTACGAGTGCACGAACAATGCGACGGGTGGCGTGACCTTCACCGGGCTCAGCATCCAGAACGGCGGCTTGGTGGGCACGTATACCGGCACCAACGGCAGCTGCAACTTCCGCGGCAACATTGGCGGCGCCCGCACCGTCAGGTAACCCCAGCGCTTCACACACATCGGTCATGCGAGTGACCGGCGTCATGCAATAGGCCGGCAGGTTTCTGCCGGCCTTTTGCATTGACTAGAGCAGGAACAGGTGCCGCGGATGGGCGCCATGGATCGCGTCGAGCGCCACTGAACGGTCAAAGGTGACGAAGCGGCCGTCGTGGCGAACCGCGAGCGCCAGCAGGTAGAGATCGGTCAACTGGCGCGGCCCGTGTATGCGCGATGCATCCGCTATCGCCCTATCAAGCAGGCTTACGCTGTCCGGCCAGAAAGCGTGCCCTGGCGCGGCAGTGGCTTCGGCGAGGCGCTCGATAACGGCATGCACCGTCATTCCGTTGGGGTAAGCCGCGTGCGTCATGATCCGCACGCACCCGTTTTGCGTCAGCGGACACGACGCCCAATCTCGGCCGCCGCTGGCGGCAAACCAGTTGCGGGCGCGAACGTGCAGCGAATGATCGACATCCAGCAGCGCGATCAACACGTTGACGTCGAGTAGTGCACGCATCAGGTTTTGTTCACGCTGCCTGCAGCCCAGGCGCCACGTCAGTACGCATCGTCGTCACGAAGCTGGTCGATCAACTCGTTGGTCACGAGCTTTCCGCGACTGCCGAAAGGGCGAAATCCATAGACCGCAGCGGGCTCGGCGGCCGTCCGTCCAGGCTTGGTCAGTGCCTGCCTGGCGAGCTCGGAAAGGACGGTGCCGAGGCTTTTACGCTCACGCCGCGCGAGTTCCTTGGCGGCCTGAAGTACGTCGGTGTCGATGTCGAGCGTGGTGCGCATGCATCTGATGCTATCGCATCATCCTGTGCTGGTCAATCTCGCCAAAAAAAATGGGGCCGGCAGTCGCCTGCCGGCCCCGATGCTGCAACGTGATGCTTGAGGCTTTAAGCCGCGTCCGCCGAAACCTCCGGTGCCGCGGCCGCTGCTTCGCCGACCGGTGTGAAGGCTGCTTCCGCCGCTGCGGCCGCTTCCGAGCCACCCATCTTCAGCTTCCTGCGGGCCGTGTGGTACGCGAGCCCCGTGCCCGCCGGGATCAGGCGCCCGACGATCACGTTTTCCTTCAACCCACGCAGGTCGTCGCGCTTGCCCATGATCGCGGCTTCGGTCAGCACCCGGGTGGTTTCCTGGAACGACGCGGCCGAAATGAACGAATCGGTCGACAGTGACGCCTTGGTGATGCCCAGCAGCAAGTGGTGGAACGTGGCCGGCTCCTTGCCGTCCTTCACCATGCGGTCGTTCTCGTCCAGCAACTCCGAGCGCTCGACCCCTTCCTCGCGGATGAAGCGCGTGTCGCCCGGCTCGGTGATGACCACCCGACGCAGCATCTGGCGCACGATCACCTCGATGTGCTTGTCGTTGATCTTCACGCCCTGCAGACGGTAAACGTCCTGCACTTCGTCGGTGATGTAGCGCGCGAGCGCTTCCACCCCCAGCAGCCGCAGGATGTCATGCGGATCAGCCGGACCGTCGACGATCGTCTCGCCCTTGTTCACCACCTGGCCATCGTGGACGGTGACGTGCTTGTCCTTGGTGATCAGGAACTCGTGCTGCTCGCCGTCCATGTCGGTGATGACGAGGCGCTGCTTGCCCTTCGTGTCCTTGCCGAACGATGCGGTGCCCGTGACTTCCGCCAGCATGCCGGCGTCCTTCGGCGAACGCGCCTCGAACAACTCGGCCACGCGCGGCAGGCCGCCCGTGATGTCGCGGGTCTTCGACGTTTCCTGCGGGATGCGCGCGAGCACTTCGCCCACGGCAACCTGCTGGCCGTCCTTCACCGTGATGATGGAGCCGAGCTGGAACGTGATGTTGACCGGCAGCTCCGAGCCTGCGAGCTTGATCTCTTCACCTGCGTCGTCCAGCAGCTTGACCTGAGGACGCACCCCCTTGGCGGTGCTGGTGGCGCGACGCTTCGGGTCGATGACGACCAGTGTGGACAGGCCGGTGACATCGTCGACCTGCTTGGCCACGGTGACGCCTTCCTCGACGTGTTCGAACTTCACGCGGCCGGCGTACTCGGTGATGATCGGACGGGCGGTTGCATCCCACGTGGCGAGGACCTTGCCCGCCTTGACCACATCGCCGTCCTTGACCTGCAGCGTTGCGCCATACGGCACCTTGTGGCGCTCGCGCTCGCGACCGTTGTCGTCGTGGATCGTCACTTCGCCCGACCGCGCGATGACCACCAGGTCACCCTTGCCGCTGGTGACATAGCGCATCAGCGCGGAGAAGCGGATGGTGCCGGCCGACTTCGACTCGATCTGCGAGGCTGCTGCCGTACGCGATGCCGCGCCACCGATGTGGAACGTGCGCATCGTCAACTGCGTGCCCGGCTCGCCAATCGACTGCGCGGCGATGACGCCGACCGCTTCGCCGACGTTGACCAGGTGGCCGCGACCGAGGTCACGCCCGTAGCAAGCCGCGCACAGGCCGTGACGCGTCTCGCAGGTGAGCGGCGTGCGCACCTTGACCTCGTCGATGCCCAGCGCTTCGATCAACTCGACTTCGTCTTCGGACAACAGCGTGCCCGGGTGGAACAGCGTGGCCTGCGTCTCCGGATGGACGACATCGGCCGCGGTGGAACGACCCAGGATCCGGTCGCGCAACGGCTCGATCACTTCGCCGCCTTCAACCAGCGCCTTCATCGCCACACCATTGGTGGTGCCGCAATCGTCGATGGTGACCACGAGATCCTGCGTCACGTCCACCAGTCGGCGCGTCAGGTAGCCCGAGTTCGCGGTCTTCAACGCCGTATCCGCGAGGCCCTTGCGCGCGCCGTGGGTGGAGATGAAGTACTGCAGCACGTTGAGGCCTTCACGGAAGTTGGCCGTGATGGGCGTCTCGATGATCGAGCCGTCCGGCTTGGCCATCAGGCCGCGCATACCCGCCAACTGCCGGATCTGGGCCGCCGAACCGCGCGCGCCGGAATCCGCCATCATGAAGATGGAGTTGAACGAGTCCTGCTTGACCATCTTGCCTTCGGCGTCGGCCACTTCCATCGTGCCCAACTGCGCCATCATCGCCTTGGCGATGTCGTCGCCGGCACGGCCCCAGATGTCCACGACCTTGTTGTAGCGCTCGCCCTCGGTAACGAGACCCGACGTGTACTGAGCCTGGATCTCCTTCACCTGGCCTTCGGCTTCACTGATGATGCCGACCTTCTCGGCCGGGACCAGCATGTCGTCGGCCGCGAACGAGATACCGCCGCGCGTGGCCAGCGAGTAACCCGCCTGCATCAGCTTGTCGGCAAAGATCACCGTTTCACGCAGCCCGCAACGACGGAAGCTCGCATTGATGATGCGCGAGATTTCCTTTTTCTTAAGCGGCTTGTTGATGTTGGAGAACGGCAGGCCCGGCGGCAGGATCTCGGACAGCAGCGCCCGGCCCACCGTGGTGTCGTAACGCGTGATCTTCTCGACCTTCTCCATTGTGCCATCGGCATTCGGGACGAGATCGACCTCCTTGATCCGGACCTTCACCTTGGCATGCAGTTCAGCCTGGCGCGATTCGTACGCACGCGACACTTCCGCGAGGTCGGCGAACATCTGGCCTTCGCCGGCGGCGCCGATCTTCTCGCGCGTGGCGTAGTAGAGGCCGAGCACGATGTCCTGCGACGGCACGATGCAGGGCTCGCCGTTGGACGGCAGCAGCACGTTGTTGGACGCGAGCATCAGCGTGCGCGCTTCCATCTGCGCTTCGAGCGACAGCGGCACGTGGACCGCCATCTGGTCACCGTCGAAGTCGGCGTTGAATGCCGTGCAGACGAGCGGATGCAGCTGGATGGCCTTGCCTTCGATCAGCACCGGCTCGAAAGCCTGGATGCCAAGGCGGTGTAGCGTGGGCGCGCGGTTCAGCATCACCGGATGCTCGCGGATGACTTCCTCGAGAATGTCCCAGACGACCGGCTCCTGCGCTTCCACCATCTTTTTCGCGGCTTTGATCGTGGTCGCGAGACCCATCGTTTCGAGCTTGTTGAAGATGAAGGGCTTGAAGAGCTCGAGCGCCATCAGCTTCGGCAGGCCGCACTGGTGCAACTTCAATTGCGGGCCGACCACGATGACCGAACGGCCCGAGTAGTCGACGCGCTTGCCCAGCAGGTTCTGGCGGAAACGACCGCCCTTGCCCTTGATCATGTCGGCAAGTGACTTCAACGGCCGCTTGTTCGCACCCGTCATGGCTTTGCCGCGACGACCGTTGTCGAGCAGCGAATCCACAGCTTCCTGCAGCATCCGCTTCTCATTGCGGACAATGATGTCCGGCGCCTTCAGTTCCAGCAGGCGCTTCAAGCGGTTGTTGCGGTTGATCACGCGGCGATACAGGTCGTTTAAGTCGGACGTGGCGAAACGGCCGCCGTCGAGCGGAACCAGCGGACGCAGTTCCGGCGGCAGCACCGGCAGCACTTCAAGGATCATCCACTCGGGCTTGATGCCCGACTTGTTGAACGCCTCGAGCACCTTCAGGCGCTTGGCGATCTTCTTGATCTTGGTGTCCGAGCCCGTGGTTTCCAGTTCCTTGCGGAGCTTGTCGATCTCGTGGTTGACGTCGAGCGACTTCAAGAGCGCACGGATGCCTTCGGCGCCCATGTAGGCGTCGAAGTCGTCACCGTACTGCTCGAGCTTGGCGAGATAGTCGTCTTCGGTCAGCAGTTGCGCGCGGTTCAACGGCGTCAAGCCGGGATCCGTCACGACGAACGCTTCGAAATACAGCACGCGTTCGATGTCGCGCAGCGTCATGTCGAGCACCATCCCCATGCGGGACGGCAGGCTCTTCAGGAACCAGATATGCGCGACCGGCGAGGCGAGTTCGATGTGCCCCATGCGCTCGCGGCGCACCTTGGCCAGCGTCACTTCGACGCCGCACTTCTCGCAGATCACGCCACGATGCTTCAGGCGCTTGTACTTGCCGCAGAGGCACTCGTAGTCCTTCACCGGCCCGAAAATCTTGGCGCAGAAAAGACCATCACGCTCCGGCTTGAACGTTCGGTAGTTGATGGTCTCCGGCTTCTTTACTTCACCGTAGGACCACGAACGGATTTTTTCGGGCGACGCGAGGCCGATGCGAATGGCATCGAATTCTTCTTCCTGCGTTACCTGCTTGAACAGATCGAGCAATGCTTTCATGCGTACTCCCGATGGTGGTTCGGAATTACTGCAAAATCAGAATTCCTGGGGGCCGTGATCAATCGCGTTCCATGTCGACGTCGATGGCCAGCGAGCGGATTTCCTTTACCAGCACGTTGAACGATTCCGGCATGCCGGCCTCGATCTTATGCTCGCCCTTGACGATGTTTTCGTAGACCTTGGTACGACCATTGACGTCGTCCGACTTGACTGTGAGCATTTCCTGCAGCGTGTAGGCGGCGCCGTAGGCTTCGAGCGCCCAAACTTCCATTTCGCCGAAACGCTGACCGCCGAACTGCGCCTTGCCGCCCAGTGGTTGCTGGGTGACCAAGCTGTACGGACCGGTGGAACGCGCATGCATCTTGTCGTCGACCAGATGGTGCAGCTTCAGCATATGCATGAAGCCGACGGTGACCGAGCGGTCGAAGGCCTCGCCGGTGCGACCGTCGTGCAACGTCACCTGACCCGAGCGCGGCAGGCCTGCCATGTCCAGCATGCCCTTGATTTCCTCTTCGGTCGCGCCGTCGAACACCGGCGTGGCGAACGGAACACCCTGGCGCAGGTTTTCGGCGAGATGGACGATTTCGTCGTCGTTGAACGAAGCCAGATCTTCCGGACGTCCGGTGGAGTTGTAGATCTTCTCCAGGAACTTGCGGACTTCCGCGGCCTTGGCTTGCGCCTTCAACATGTCGTCGATCTTGCGCCCGAGGCCCTTGGCCGCCCACCCGAGGTGGACTTCCAGGATCTGGCCGACGTTCATCCGTGACGGCACGCCCAGCGGATTCAGCACGATGTCGACCGGCGTACCGTCCGCCATGTACGGCATGTCTTCCACCGGCACGATCTTGGACACCACACCCTTGTTGCCGTGGCGGCCGGCCATCTTGTCGCCCGGCTGCAGGCGACGCTTGACCGCCACGTAGACCTTGACCATCTTCTGCACGCCAGGGGGCAGTTCGTCGCCTTGCGTCAGCTTCTTCTTCTTGAGATCGAACATCGCGTCGAACGTGACGCGCAGTGCGGCCAGCGATTCCTTCATCGCTTCCAGCTGCGAGGCCGTTTCTTCACTCGCCAATCTGATGTCGAACCAGTCGTGGCGCGCGACGGAGTCCAGATACTCCTTGTTGATCTTCGCACCCTTGGCAAGCTTCTTCGGGCCGCCATTGGCGACCTTGCCGTTCAACAGCTTTTCGATACGCGAGTACTGATCGTTCTCGACGATCCGCAGCTGGTCGTTTAAGTCCTTGCGGTAGCTCTTCAACTCGTCGTCGATGATCTGCGCCGCACGCTTGTCGCGGTCGATGCCTTCGCGCGTGAACACCTGCACGTCGATCACCGTGCCCGAGATGCCGGACGGCACGCGCAACGACGTGTCTTTCACGTCGGAGGCCTTTTCGCCGAAGATCGCACGCAGCAGCTTTTCTTCCGGCGTCAACTGCGTCTCGCCCTTGGGCGTGACTTTGCCGACCAGCACGTCACCAGCCTCGACTTCGGCGCCGATGTAGACAATGCCGGAATCATCCAGACGTCCCAATTGCGCTTCGCCCAGGCTCGAGATATCCCGCGTGATCTCTTCGGGTCCCAACTTGGTGTCGCGTGCCACCACCGACAGTTCCTCGATGTGGATCGACGTATAGCGGTCGTCGCCGACCACGCGTTCGCTGATCAGGATCGAGTCTTCGTAGTTGTAGCCGTTCCACGGCATGAACGCGACGAGCATGTTCTGACCCAGGGCCAATTCGCCCATGTCGGTCGAGGCACCGTCGGCGATCACGTCGCCCTTGGAGATCATGTCGCCAACGACAACCAGCGGACGCTGGTTGATGTTGGTGTTCTGGTTGCTGCGCTTGTACTTGGTGAGGTTGTAGATGTCGACACCCACTTCGCCCGCACCCGCTTCGGCGTCATTGACGCGGACGACGATGCGCGAGGCGTCGATGTAATCCACCTTGCCTCCCCGGCGGGCCATGACGGCCGTACCCGAGTCGACAGCCGCCGTGCGCTCCACGCCCGTGCCGACCAGCGGCTTTTCCGGGCGCAGGCAGGGTACGGCCTGCCGCTGCATATTGGAGCCCATCAGTGCGCGGTTGGCGTCGTCATGCTCGAGGAACGGAATCAGCGATGCGGCGACCGACACGATCTGCGACGGCGCCACGTCCATGTAGTTGACCTTGTCGCCGGTCGACAGCATGAATTCGTTTTTGCTGCGGCACGAGACCAGTTCGTCGTCGAGCTTGCCGTTCTTGTCGATCTTGGCGTTGGCCTGCGCAATGACGTACTGGCCTTCCTCGATCGCCGACAGGTAATCGATCTGGTCGGTGACCTTGCCATTGCTGACGCGACGGTACGGCGTCTCGAGGAAGCCGTATTCGTTGGTGCGGGCATACAACGCCAGCGAGTTGATGAGACCGATGTTCGGGCCCTCCGGCGTTTCGATCGGGCACACACGACCGTAGTGCGTCGGGTGCACGTCGCGGACTTCGAAGCCGGCACGCTCGCGCGTCAGACCGCCAGGTCCCAGTGCCGAAACGCGACGCTTGTGCGTGATCTCCGACAGTGGGTTGGTCTGGTCCATGAACTGGGAAAGCTGCGAGCTGCCGAAGAACTCCTTGATCGCGGCCGAGATGGGCTTGGCGTTGATCAGGTCGTGCGGCAGCAGGTTGTCGCTCTCGGCCTGGCCGAGACGTTCCTTGACAGCACGCTCGACGCGCACGAGGCCGGAGCGGAACTGGTTTTCCGCCAGTTCGCCGACCGAGCGCACGCGGCGGTTGCCGAGGTGGTCGATGTCGTCGATCTCGCCGCGGCCGTTGCGGAGGTCCACGAGGATCTTGATGACGGCGATGATGTCTTCGTTCGTAAGCGTGGACACGCCCTTCAGTTCAGGCCGGCCGATGCGCCGATTGAACTTCATGCGGCCCACGGCCGACAGGTCGTAGCGCTCTTCGGAGAAGAAGAGGCCGTGGAACAGGGCTTCGACTGCTTCTTCGGTCGGCGGCTCGCCGGGACGCATCATCCGATAGATGCCGACCTTGGCGGCGTACTGGTCGGGCGTGTCATCGGTGCGCAGCGTCTGCGCGATGAACGGACCCATGTCGAGGTCGTTGGTGTAGATGGTCTGCACGGCGGCCACACCCGCGTCGAGCAGCTTCTGCAACAGCTCCTCGGTGATCTCGTCGTTGGCCTTGGCGATGACTTCGCCGGTGCCCTTGTCGATCACGTTGGTGGCAAGCGTGCGGCCCACGAGGTAGTCGTTGGGCACGGCGATGCGCTTGCTGCCGCTGTCGACCAGCTCGCGTACGTGGCGCGCGGTGATCCGCTTGTCCTTGGCGGCCACAACTTTACCGTCCTTGCCGACGATGTCGAAGCGCGCGAGTTCACCCTTCATCCGCTCAGGCACGAAATCGAGCTCCGAACCCTTGGCGCCGAGGTGGAACGTGTCGAACTGGAAGAACTGCTTCAGGATGTCCTCGTTGGAGAGGCCAATGGCCTTCAGCAGCGTGGTGACCGGCATCTTGCGACGGCGGTCCACCCGGAAGAACAGGAAGTCTTTCGGATCGAATTCGAAGTCAAGCCACGAGCCGCGGTAGGGAATCACGCGCGCCGAGAACAACAGCTTGCCGGACGAATGCGTCTTGCCGCGGTCGTGCTCGAAGAATACGCCGGGCGAACGGTGGAGCTGCGACACGATGACGCGCTCGGTGCCGTTGATGACGAAGGAGCCGTTTTCGGTCATGAGCGGAATCTCGCCCATGTAGACCTCCTGCTCCTTCACTTCCTTGATCGTGTCCTTGGGCGCTTCCTTGTCCATGATGATCAGGCGGACCTTGGCGCGCAGCGCGGAACAATAGGTCAGGCCGCGTTGCTGGCATTCGACGACGTCGAAGGCCGGCGGCAGCAGCGAGAAGCTCACGAACTCGAGGCGGGCATTGCCCGAGTGGCTCGAGATCGGGAAAATCGAAGTGAACGCGGCCTGCAGGCCTTCATTCTTGCGCGAGTCGGGGCGCGTGAATTCCTGCAGGAACGCGCGATAAGACGCGAGCTGCGTTTCGAGCAGAAACGGCACGGGGAGGACGCTCGCACGTTTCGCGAAGCTCTTCCGGATGCGTTTCTTTTCGGTGAAGGTATAGGGCGTGGCCGTGGTAGTCGCCATAGCGTAGGGTCGATCTCCGGTTCGTCCAGGACCGCACGAAGGGCGCGGTCCTCAAAAGTTGTTGCCTTGCGGTCGCAGCAAAGGTGCTGCGGCCTTGTTGCCTCGACGGGCATTGGGAGTATTGCGCTCCCAGGGTGGGTGGCTGGCCACTACCAGCCGCTGGCGGACAACGTTGCCATTGCAGCAACGTCCGACCAACCCTGCCTTCCGACGTCGACTCAGAAAGCGAAGCGAAGCAGACCGGATCTGCTTGGCTTCGGTTTCTAGGAAACCGAAGTGAGACTGCCGGCAAAACGCAGTCTCTACATGCATTCACTAGAGCAAATCGACGGGCTTCGCCCGCGATTTGCCCCTGATCAGCTTCTACGTCAGGCTATCGGCGTAGAGATTTTTCCATGGGGTCGCGGCGAGAGCCTCGCCACCCCATCTGACCAAAACTACTTGAACTACTTGATCTCCACCTTAGCGCCAGCGTCTTCCAGCTTCTTTTTAGCGGCTTCGGCATCGGCCTTGTTCACGCCTTCCTTGACAGCCTTCGGGGCGCCGTCAACCAGGTCCTTCGCTTCCTTCAGGCCGAGGCCCGTGATTTCGCGAACGGCCTTGATGACGTTGACCTTGTTCTCGCCGAACGAGGCCAGCATGACCGTGAATTCGGTCTGCTCTTCGGCAGCGGCAGCGGGTGCGGCACCGGCCGCGGGGCCGGCAACAGCGACAGCGGCAGCGGCGGAAACCCCGAACTTCTCTTCCATGGCCGAAATAAGGCCGGAGAGTTCGAGAACGGTCATCGACGAGATCTTGTCGAGAATTTCAGTTTGGACAGCGGACATTTTTATGCTCCTGGAGCGTAACGGTTAGAAATGGGGATAGGCAGAGGCGATATCAAGCAGCCTGCTTGCTGTCGCGAACGGCGGCCAGGGCGCGAACCAACTTCGTTGGCACCTCGTTCATCGTGCGCACCAGCTTGACGATCGGCGCTTGCATGGTGCCGGCCAGCTTGGCCAGCAACACTTCACGCGACGGCAGGGCCGCCAGCGCAACGATGTCCTTGGAGGACATCATTTGCCCGGGCATGGCACCACCGGCAATCACGAACTTCTCGTTGCCCTTGGCAAAGTCGCTTAAGACCTTTGCCACGGCCACGGGGTCGGACCCGATGCCGTACGCCAAAGGACCGACCATCTTGTCGGCCAGTCCGGCGAACGGGGTATCGGCGACCGCACGGCGCACCAGGGTGTTCTTCACAACCCGGAAATACACGCCGGAAGCCCGCGCCTTCGCGCGAAGCGTCGTCATGTCGGCCACGGCCATGCCACGGTTCTCAACCATCACGATGGCTTGAGCTCCCGCGACCTGCTTCGCGACTTCCGCGACTACCGCTTGCTTCTCTTGCAGATTGAGACTCACGGTCATTCTCCTTGATCGGCGCAACCGCGCGAGATTGCGCGGTCGTGCCCCCAAACAACCTCTGCGCCAGCATCAGCGCTTCGGGTGCATTGCGGTGACCATTCGTCCAGGAAATCCTGGTCGAGGGCACCATCTACGCTGGATCAGGGATCAGATGCCGCGCATCGGGGTCGACTGCCCCCTTCCACACAACATGACCCACCGGATTAAGCTTTCACTCCAGCGGTCTTTGACGGCACGCCGGCACCCTGCGGCACCGACGTCCCTCAAAATTTTTGCTTACTGTTGCGGCTGCGTGACGAGCGACGTCTGGTCGACACGCACGCCGGCGCCCATCGTCGACGACAGGCTGATCTTGCGCATGTAGATACCCTTGACACCCTGTGGCTTGGCCTTGTTCAGGGCTTCGATCAGCGCGACCAGGTTGGTCTTCAACTGCTCGGGCGTGAACGACGCGCGGCCGATCGTGCATTGGATGATGCCGGCCTTGTCGGTGCGGTACTGCACCTGACCGGCCTTGGCGTTCTTGACTGCCTGCACGACGTCGGCCGAGACCGTACCTACCTTCGGGTTCGGCATCAGGCCGCGCGGACCGAGGATCTGGCCCAGCTGGCCGACCACGCGCATGGCGTCAGGCGATGCAATGACGACGTCGAAGTCCATGAAGCCTTCCTTGATGCGCGCAGCGAGGTCGTCGAAGCCGACGATGTCGGCACCGGCCGCGGTGGCGGCGGCGGCCTTGTCGCCCTGGGCGAACACGGCCACGCGCACGGTCTTGCCCGTGCCCGACGGCAGCACGACCGAGCCGCGAACGGTCTGGTCGGACTTCTTGGCATCCACACCCAGGTTGACGGCCACGTCGACCGACTCGTCGAACTTGGCGATGGCGTTTTCCTTGACGAGCTTCAGCGCATCGTCGACCGGATAGAACTTGTTGCGGTCCACTTTGCCGAGGACCGTCGTCATGCGCTTGGTGAGGCGCGGGGCTTTTTGGAGAGCCATGGTCATTTCACCCCTTCAACGGTGATGCCCATGCTGCGGGCGCTGCCGGCGATCGTGCGCACCGCGGCGTCCATGTCGGCGGCGGTCAGATCGGGCATCTTGGTCGTGGCGATTTCTTCCGCCTGGGCGCGTGTGAGCTTGCCCACCTTGTCGGTGTGCGGCTTCGGGCTGCCCTTGTCCACCTTGGCCGCCTTCTTGATGAGGACGGTGGCCGGCGGGGTCTTCATGATGAACGTGAAGCTCTTGTCCGCGTATGCAGTGATCACCACGGGGATGGGCAGGCCGGCTTCCAACTTCTGGGTCTGGGCGTTGAACGCCTTGCAGAACTCCATGATGTTGAGGCCGCGCTGGCCCAATGCCGGGCCGATCGGCGGGCTGGGATTGGCCTTGCCGGCCGGCACTTGCAACTTGATGAATCCGACGATTTTCTTCGCCATGAACAGCTCCTGTTATGGGTTCAATCGGGCCGCCTTCATGCGTGCCCTCCCCGGTTACTAACCTGCGAGGCTGAAGCCTCGCCTACACCCTACACAATCACATCTGCGAGGCTGAAGCCTCGCCTACACCCTAAACAATCACATCTGCGAGGCTAAAGCCTCGCCTTCACCCTAAACAATCACATCTAGGCTTTTTCGACCTGGGCGAAATCAAGCTCAACAGGCGTGGAACGACCGAAGATGGTCACCGACACCCGCAACTTGCTCTTTTCGTAGTTCACGTCTTCCACGTTGCCATGGAAATCGGTGAACGGGCCATCCTTGACGCGTACCGCTTCGCCCATCTCGAACAGCACCTTCGGACGCGGCTTCTCCACACCCTCCTGCACCTGCCGCAGGATCGCATCCACTTCCTTCTGCGAGATCGGCGTGGGCTTGTTGGCCGTGCCGCCCACGAATCCCGTGACCTTCGGCGTGCTCTTGACGAGATGCCAGGAGTCGTCGGTCATGTCCATTTCCACCAGCACGTAGCCGGGGAAGAACTTGCGCTCCGAGATGGCCTTGGCGCCGTTCTTCATCTCCACGACTTCTTCCACGGGCACCAGGATCTGGCCGAACTGGTCCTGCAGCTCGGAGCGGCGAATGCGCTCGACGAGCGCGCGCTGCACGCTCTTTTCAAAGCCCGAGTACGCGTGGACCACAAACCATTTCTTGCTCATCCGTCGACCCTGCCTGTCAGCATTTTGATCATCCAGGCGAGCGCGGTGTCCACCGAGAAAAGGAACAACGCCATGATGACCACGAACACGAAGACGATGCCGGTGGTCTGCAGCGTCTCCTTGCGCGTGGGCCACGACACGCGGCCGGCTTCCGCCCAGGACTCCTGGGCGAACGCGAAGAACTCCTTGCCCGGCGCCGACAGCCAGGCAACACCTGCTGCTGCCAGCAAACCGCCCAGCACCATCAGCACCCGCAGCACCTGGGCGGATTCGGCGAAGTAGTAGTAGCCGGCAACTCCGGCCACCACGCACGCCACCGCCAGTACGATTTTCAACTTGTCCATTTCAACCTTGCTTTTTTCCGCCAAGGGAGGGATCAACCATCCCATCCTTGGCAGGCCAGGAGGGAATCGAACCCCCAACCTGCGGTTTTGGAGACCGCCGCTCTGCCAATTGAGCTACTGGCCTAGAAGCCTTATTTGAGCACCTTGGCCACGACGCCGGCACCGACGGTACGCCCACCTTCGCGGATCGCGAAGCGCAGTCCCTCTTCCATCGCGATCGGCTGGATCAGCGTCACCGTCATCCCGATGTTGTCTCCCGGCATCACCATCTCCGTGCCTTCAGGCAGCACGCAGCTGCCCGTCACGTCCGTCGTCCGGAAGTAGAACTGCGGGCGATACCCCGGGAAGAACGGCGTATGACGTCCGCCCTCTTCCTTGGAGAGGATGTAAACCTCGCACGTGAACTCCGTGTGCGGCGTGATCGAACCCGGCTTGGAGAGCACCTGACCACGCTCGACTTCTTCGCGCTTCGTGCCGCGCAGCAGCACGCCCACGTTGTCGCCCGCCTGACCTTGATCCAGGAGCTTGCGGAACATTTCAACACCCGTGCATACCGTCTGCAATGTCGGCTTCAAGCCCACGATCTCCAGGTTGTCGCCAACCTTC
>JBBQEY010000047.1:0-18504 GCA_038321425.1 Burkholderiales bacterium
CACAGCATGGGCGGGCTGGTGTCGCGCTACTACCTGCGCTATGGGCCGGTCGACGTGCTGGACGGCTCGCCGCAGCTCATCACGCTGTACGGCACCGAGCGCGTCCGCAAGCTGATCCTGCTCGGCACGCCGAACTTCGGCGCGATCTCGGCGGTCCAGGCCTTCCTGATCGGCGAGAAGATCGGGCTCAAGCGGATGCTCCCCGAGGTGCTCGCGACGATGCCGAGCGGCTACCAGCTGTTTCCGCACCCGCTCGCGCCCTGGCTGATCGATGCTGCCGCGCAGCCGTTGCGAGATGACCTGTTCGAGCCCGAGACCTGGCGGCGCTACCGCTGGAACGTGTACGACCCGGCGGTCGAGGCGCGCCTTCGCGCCCAGCGCGGCATGGATGCCGACGCGTACCTCGCCGGGCTGCGCCAGTACTTCGAGTTCCGGCTGGAGCGCGCGCGCCGGTTCATGTGGATGCTGTCGACCCCCGAACCGGCAACGCCGATCCGGTACGTGCTGTTCGGCGGCGATTGCACGCTGACGCCCGCCCGCATCGCGGTGGAGGACGAGGACGGCGTGCCGCGCGCCCGCCTGCACCCGGGCGACGTGCGCGCCCAAGCCGCGGCGGCCGCGCTCGACGAAGCGATGCTGGAGCCTGGCGACGGCCGGGTCACCAAGCCGTCGCTGCTCGCGCGCGAGACGCTCGACCCGACGGCGCCGCAACACGAGGAGAGCTTCATCCCGATCGCATACTATTTCTTCCTGTGCGAGGCCCACGACCAGCTCACCAGCAACATCAATTTCCAGGACAACCTGCTGAACGTGCTGCTGATGCGCAACCTGCCGTGGGAGGACGCGGGTGCGCGCGGGATGGGCGGAAAGGCGGAGAGCATGCAACCGGTGCCCGCGGCTGCGGGACCGCCCGCGAAGTGATGCCTGCACCGCAGCGATGGCCAGCTGGTCGATCGCACGCAAGGCTCTGTCCTACGCAGCAAGCACGGTTTGTCCGGCTGATTGCGAGGTAAAGACTCGTTATCGTTGAGCGATCGCGCAGGCATTTCGCCGGCGCGCCATCGATCAAGGAGAGCCAAGCTATGTCCATGCTGAGCGCAAGCACCCTGGAAGGCACCGACGTCAAAAATTCGGCCGGCGACAACCTCGGCGATATCAAGGACCTGATGGTCGATCTCAACAGCGGGCGGGTCGCCTATGCGGTGATCGAATTCGGCGGACTGCTGGGCATCGGCAGCAAGCTGTTTGCGGTTCCGCTGCCCGCGCTGAAGCAGGATGCTGAAAACAAATGCTTTGTGCTCGAGACCACGAAGGAAGAGTTGGAGCAGCAACCCGGCTTCGACAAGGACCACTGGCCCAACTTCGCCGATCGCAAGTGGCAAACCGACGTGCACGAGCATTACAAGGCCAAGCCGTACTGGATGTGACGTACGCATCCGGGAAGGATTGGTAGCGGGACCCATCCGTAGTACCCGAGCCGGGTTGCTCGACTGGCAGCCCGGCTCCAATTGCGCCCAACCTATTGGCGTATCGCGCTACTTGATGCGCCCAACCTATCGGCCTATCGCGCTACTTGACCGCACCCGCCGTGAGGCCCCGCACGATATGCCGCTGTGCGAGGAACAACAGAATAAGGGCGGGCAACGTGGAGAGCACGGCGCCGGCGGCCATCTCCCCGTACTTGGTTTCGTGCTCCTGCGCGTACTTCGCGATCGCCACCGGCACCGTTGCCGTCTGCTTCGCGGTGAGATTGAGCGCGACGACGAATTCGTTCCAGCTGTGAATGAACACCAGGATCGCCGTCGCCGCGAGCCCCGGCAGCACCACCGGCACCACGACCCGCCACAACAGCTCGACCGTTCCACAACCGTCGATTCGCGCCGCTTCCTCGAGTTCGCGCGGCACTTCGCGGATGAATGTGGCCATCAACCAGATCCCGATCGGCAAGTTCAGCGTTGCGTGCGCGAGCACCACCGCCGTATATGAGTTGTACAGGCCGAGCTCGCGGAACATCATGTACCACGCCCCAACCAGCGTGATGGCGGGAATGGCATTGAACACGGCGGCACCGAGCAGGAAGCCGTGCACGGTCCAGCGCGGCCACGCCATACGTTCGATCGAGTAGGCCGCCAGCGTTGACACCACGAGGACGATCGCCGTGCTCGCGGTGGCGACAATCAGGCTGTTGCGAAAATTGACAAGGTAGTCGGAGGTCGATGAGAACAGGAGCTCGCGGAAGTTGGCGAGCGTGGGCGTGAACGCCACCTCTCCGAGAAGGAGCGAAATCTGCGTCTTGAAGCCTGCCAACGCGATCCACACGAACGGGAACAGGATCAGCACCGCGGCGACGGCGAGGGCGGCATACAGCATGCCCGAGCGCGTCCGGTGGAGGCTCATGCGACGACCTCGCGACGCCGCGTGAGGCTGCGTGCGACCACGAAGGCGAGCACCAGCGCAAGCAGCACGACGACCGACATCGCGGCGCCGTACCCGGTTTGCCCCTCGGTGAAGAATCGCCGGAAGATCGTGTAGCTGACCACCTCGGTCGCGGTCCCGGGTCCGCCCCCGGTCAGCAGGTAGATCTCGTCGAACACCTTGACGCCCATGATCATGCGAAAGACGAGCGTGACGGCAATGGTTGGCAACATGAGTGGCAGCGTGATGTAGCGCAGCTCCTGCCAGAACGTTGCACCGTCGACACGCGCGGCCTCGTAGACGTCCTGCGGCAGACTTTCCAGACCCGCCAGCAGCAGCAGGAACACGAAGGGCGTCCAGTGCCAGACGTCCACCACGATGATCGCCAGCAGCGCCGTCGAAGCGTTACCCAGCCAATCGATGGCCGGTAGCCCGAACGCGCCGAGCATCTGGTTCAGCACGCCGAAGTCGAAGTTGTACATGAGCTTCCAGATGGCGCCGATCACGATGCCCGGCACCAGGATCGGGAGGATGAACACGGTGCGGAAGAGCGTCCGACCGCGCACGATCCGAGTGGTCATGAGGGCGAGCGCGAAACCGAGCACCATTTGCACGAGCACCGCCGTGACGGCGAAGATCAGTGTGTTGACCACGCCGGCGCGGAACAGCGAATCGGACAGCACGCGCGCATATTGGTCGAAGCCGACGAACTCCCAGTGCGCCTTGCCCTGCAGCCACTCGATGTGCGACACGCTCATCGCGAGCAGTTCGGCCATCGGCACCAGGGCGACCGCCGCGAACAGCACCAGCGCCGGCGCGAGCGTGAGCCACCGGTCGGCGGTCCGCGACTTCATGGATCGCGCGCCGCGCTCACGCGCTTTCCCGGACGACGATCGAGAAGCCGACATCGACCGCCGTTTCGGCTACCGCGCGGCCTGCGATTCGATCGAGAATCATCTGCGCCGCGCGACGGCCGATCGCCTCGCGCGGCACCTGCACGGTGGTCAGTGCAGGTACCAGAAAAGCGCCCATGCCCGCGTCGTTAAAGCCTGCGATAGCGACCCGCTCCGGCACTTTCAATCCGCGCCGCTGGCACTCGAGCAGCGCGCCAATGGCGCGCACTTCACTCGCGGCGAAGATCGCGGTGACGCTTGGGTGCCGTTCGACGATTCGGGTCAGCGCCGCAGCGCCCGCACCGAGGTCGGGCGCGCACTCGACGCACAGCGCGGCGGCTCGGGTCAATCCGTGCGCGCGTACGGCGTCGTCGTAGGCGCGGCGCCGGTCCGCGGCCTGCGGATTGGCCGTCGTCGGCGCGCCGACGAAGCCGATCTTGCGATGACCGCGCGCGATCAGGTGGTCCATCATCGCGCCTGCTGCCGCGTAGTTGGAGAAGCCCACCACCATGTCGATCGGGTCGGCCGTGAGGTTGCCGGTCTCGACCACCGGAATGCGCGCCCGCTCCAGCCGCCGCCGTGTGTCGGGCGCGTGCAATACGTTGCTTAGCACGATGCCGTCGGCACGGCGCCCGAGAAAGGCCTCGACGAGCTTCCCCTCGCCGGCGAACGCATACCCGGAATCTCCGATCAGCGCCTCGAAGCCGTTGGCACGCAGCACGTCGGACAAGCCGGCGACCGTCGATGCGTAGATGGACGCCGTGATCGTCGGGATCACGAGGCCGACCAGGCGGGTGCGCCGGCTGGTGAGGCTGCTCGCGACGAGATCCGGAACGTAGCCCGTCTCCGCCACGGCGGCCGCCACGCGCCCGCGCGCCTCGACGGAGACCTTGGCAGGATCGCGCAACGCGCGCGACACCGTGATGGGCGACAAGCGCGCGACCCGTGCGACGTCCACCAGCCGCGGCGGTCGCGGCGTGGGCGCCCGGGCGTGTACGAGGTGACGAGGACGGGACACGAAAGAATTGGGCGTTTGACTTCTGGGGAGGACGGTATCAAGATTGAGTTGATTGCGCAACCATGTGGTTTCCCACATGGTTGCGCGACCATTCCACGATTACCCTGGGGGAGGATTCGCGATGTCGCTACCTTTCGATCGCCGTTCGTTCCTGCGTCAGGCCGGCGCCGTGGGTGCCGCGATGGCCGCGGGCATACCGGTTCGCCGCGCGATCGCGCAGCCGGCCGGGCGCGTGGCGCCGATCACGATGGTTATAAACCAGTCGCCGTGGTTCAACGGCTTTCGCCAGCTCGTCGCCCAATACGAGACCGAGACGGGCAACAAGATCGAGCTCGACGTCAATCCCTACGCGGGCGCACTCGACAAGATCCGCAACTCGCTGCGCGCGGGCAGCGGGTCGTATGACCTCCTCGCCATCGACAACAACTGGATGGTCGAATTCTTCGACGGCGGCTTCCTCATGCCAGTGGCCGAGGTCGACCCTGCCTTCAAGCTCGATCCCGGTGTCAGCACGTACGGCGGCACCATCTACTGGGACGACAAGCTGCGCACCTTCAATCCACGCGGCGGCAAGCTGATGGGCGTACCCGTCAACGGCAACGTCGATGTGTACTACTACCGCAAGGACCTGTACGACGAGAAGAAACTCAAGGCTCCGGAGACATGGGAGGAAGCCCTCGGCAACGCGACCCGGCTCAACGACGGCTCGCGCGTTTACGGTTTCGTTCATCGCGACGATCGCGACTCGGCGCTGGCTGACTTTGCCAACTACCTGTTCAGCTTCGGCGGCGACATCTTCGCGGATGCGTCCGCAGGCGACTTCACCGTCGTGTTCAACAGTCCGCAGGCGCGGCGCGCCCTCGAGTTCTATCTCAAGCTCGGCAAGGCCGGCGGCTACCCCTCCGCGGGCTCGGTAAGCCAGGGCCAGATGATCCAGCTCATGGCCACCGGCAAGGCTGCGCAGACGGTCGGCATCGTCGGTGCGTGGGCGCAACTCGAGGATCCCGCCAAGTCGGTGGTCGTCGGCAAGTTCGACACCGCCTTGATTCCGCGCGGCGAAGGCGGCAAGCATGCGAGCCGCGCCGGCCACTGGATCGGGGCCATCGCGCGCAACGTTCCGCGCGAGCGACAGGTCGCCGCGCTGCGCTTTCTCGATTGGTTCCAGACGCTCGACCATCAGCTCGCCTACACGCGCTATGGCGCGGTACCGGTGCGCACGGACCTTGGCGACACCGAGCTCGCGCGCGATCCCAAGTTCCGCTTTCTCAAGGCGCAGTCGGAGAACTCGAAGTTCGCCAAGATGTACGCCGTGATCCCGGAATCCGCGCAGATGGCGTCGATGCTATCGCTGCGGCTCAACGAGTGCATCATCGGCAAGAGCAGCGTCGTCGAGACGTTGAATCGGGGTGCGGCCGAAGTCCAGGAACTCATGCTGCGCGGCAAGCGCAAGACCGGCCGCTTGCCAGATCTCACGTGACCGACGTGGTCAGCCGCCTGCCTCTGCCGCGCCTGGGGTTCGGCGGTGGAAGCCTGTTCGGCGTGCGGCAAGAAAGCGCCGCGGGGGAGGTTCTCGACCACGCATACGCACGCGGGTTTCGCTACTTCGACACCGCGCCCTTGTACGCGAGCGGGCTCGCCGAGCACTGGATCGGTGCCGCCCTCCGTCAGCACCCGCGCGACGAGTACCTTCTGTCGACCAAGGTGGGCCGCCGCCTGCGGCCGAAGTGCACCACCCCGGCGCCCGAGGACCGCCTGTCGTTCGAACCACACTACGACTACAGCTATGACGGCGTGATGCGTGGGTTCGAGGACAGCCTGCAGCGGCTCGGCCAGTGTCGCGTCGATCTCGCACTCATCCACGACGTCAATCCGCGCTGGCATGGCGACGACTACGATCGCCGCTTCCGCGAGGCGATGGAAGGCGCCTATCCCGCGCTCGAGCAGCTGCGCAGCGAAGGCGTGGTCCGCGCGATCGGCGTTGGCGTCAAGGGCGCGGACGTGTGCCTGCGCTTCGCGCGCGCCGGGCGTTTCGACTGCTTCATGCTCGCCGGCGGCTACACGCTACTCGAGCACGCGGCGCTGGATGGCTTCCTTCCCCATTGCACGGCGCACGAAATCGCCGTCATCGTCGCCTCGCCGTTCAACTCGGGCATTCTGGCCACGGGACCGGTCGCCGATGCGCGTTTTTTCTATCAGCCGGCGCCACCCGACGTCCTGGCGCGCGCGCGCCGCCTGGCGGCCGTATGCGATCGCCACCGTGTGCCGCTCGGTGCGGCGGCGTTGCAATTCTGCCTCGCGCACCCCGCGGTCGCGACAGCCCTATGCGGCTATCGGTCACGCGAGGAAGTGGACACCAATCTCGCCTGGTCGACGCAACCGATCCCGGTCGCCCTGTGGGACGAGCTCAGATACGAGCGCCTGATTCCCGCACACGCACCGGTACCCGCGTTCGCCGAAGCCCCGTGAGCGCGACGACTTTCGACGGTTTTCGCCGTCCCGACGGGACGGTGGGGGTGCGCAATCACGTACTCATCCTGTCGGTGACGGGCCTGACCGGACCCAGCGCCCGCCGCATCGGTCGCGCCGTTCCGGGCGCGCGCGTGGTTACGACCCCCTACGGCAGCGGCCTCATGGGCGAGGACGCCATCGTCCAAGACCGCGCGCTCATCGGTTTCGGCCGGCACCCCAACGTCGCGGCGACGCTCGTCGTCGGCGCTTCGCCGCCGAAAGTCGCGAGCATCGTCGCGGCGATTCGCGCGTCCGGCAAGCCCGCCGAGCCGCTGATCCTCGACGATTGCGGGCACGACGCGATCACGCTGACCGAGCGCGGCACTCGCCTTGCGGCGCGGCTGTCGCACGAGGCCTCCCGGTTGCGGCGCGAACGGGCAGACCTGCGCGATCTATTCGTCGGCATGGAGTGCGGACGCTCGGACCCGAGTTCCGGGCTCGTCGGCAATCCGCTCGTCGGGCGCGTCGTGGACGCGATCGTCGCCCTCGGCGGGCGCGCGGTTTTCGGCGAGACCATCGAGGGGCGCGGCGCCGAGCATCTGCTCGCAGGTCGCGCCGCCGACCCGACCGTGGCACAGGCAATCCGCGACGCCGTCGCGCGCCGCGAGCGCGCGGCCGTTGCCGCGGGCATGGATCTATTGGGCAACAACCCCGGACCGACCAATGTCGCGGCCGGGCTGTCCACCATCGAGGAGAAGTCGCTTGGCGGAATCGCCAAGGGCGGGCGCTCGCCGATACGCGGCGTATTGGACATCGCACAAAGTCCGTCCGGTCCCGGCCTATACGTGATGGACGCGCCGGCCTACGCACCTGAATCGGTGACGGGGCTCGTGGCGGCGGGCGCGCAGGTCGTCCTGTTCACCACGGGGGTGGGCAACAGCTTCGTAAGCGCGCTGGCGCCTACGATCAAGATCTCCGGCAATCCGGAAGCGTCCGCGCGATTGAAGGAGCAGCTCGATTTCGATGCCAGCCCGGTTTTCGAGCGCCGCGAATCGCTCGAGTCCGCGGCGTCGCGGCTGCTCGCTTTGGTGCTCGAGGTCGCGTCGGGCACGGCGACATGGGGCGAGATTCTCGACGAGGGCGAGGAGGTGATCAGCCGCCTCGCGCCCGCGCTATGAGCTGGCAGGCAACCTCGCTCGCCGCCGATGACAACGTGGCCACCATGCTGGGCGCGGCTGCGTCCGGTGGGCGCGTCGTCGTGATGACCCCGGGGGGCGAACTCGAGATCATTGCCCGGGAGGCGATCGCGTTGTGCCACAAGATCGCGCTGGTCGACATTGCGCAAGGCGCCCCCGTCGTCAAGTACGGCGATTGCATCGGAGAAGCCACCGCGCCGATCCGCTGCGGCGCATGGGTACACACGCACAACCTGCGCAGCCGGCGCGCGCGGCTAGCCGAGGGTCAAGCACCGTGACCGACTTCGATCAGTACGCCTATGTCGACGCTGCGTCGGCCGCGCTCGCCTTGCCGATTCCACTCGAGCGGCGCGAAGCGGTCGCCGCCAATCTCGCGCGTCTGCATGCACTCGCCGTCGACGTGCTCGCGTGGCAGCCGCCCACCGAAGACGCGGCCGACCAGCCCCCGCGATGACCGATCCTGCAAGCGACCGCGCCACCGCAGTGGAGATCGCCGCCGCGGTCCGTGACGGTACGGTCACGGCCCGGGTCGTGCTCGAGGCCGCGCTGGCGCGCATCGCCGCACGCAACCCTTCGCTCAACGCGTTCACTGCGCTGACGGCCGCGCGCGCGCGCGAAAATGCCGTGCGCATCGACCGGGCGCGCGCCGCCGGTGCGAAGCTCGGACCACTCGCCGGCGTACCGTTCGGGGTCAAGGCCATGGTCGACGTCGCCGGCCTCACCACCACGGCCGGATCGGCGCTGCTTGCGCATGGCCCGGCCGCGACCCACGACGCGACCGTCGTGCGCAAGCTCGAAGAGGCGGGTGCGATCTGTGTGGGCGCTCTCAACATGGACGAGTTCGGTCTCGGCGGAACGACCGAAAACGCGCTGTACGGATCCACGCGCAACCCGCATGACCTGTCGCGCACCGCCGGCGGCTCGTCGGGCGGGTGCGCCGCAGCACTCGCCGGCGGTTTGGTCCCGATCGCCGTCGGCAGCGACGCGCTGGGCTCGATCCGTCTGCCCGCGTCGCTGTGCGGCGTCTACGGATTGCGGCCGACCCCTGGAACGATCAGCCGTGAGGGACTCGTGGGTGGCGGCGGAATCAGCACGCTGGGGCCGATGGCGCGTAGTGCCGGGGACATCGGCGTGTGCTACGAGGTGATGCGCGAGCCGGCAGTCGCGAAACTTCAAGGAAGCGCGCAGCGCCTTGCCGTCGCGGGCGGCTACTTTCGCGAGCGGCTCGACCCCGACGCCGCCCAGGCGGTCGAGCGCGCAGCGCGGGCGCTCGCGATCGAGCAGGTGATCGAATTTCCCGAAGCGCGTCTCGCACGCGCCGCGACGATGCTCGTCAACACCAGCGAAACGCCGGTCGGCAAGCTCGATGCGCTGCGCACGCGCCTGTCGGATTTCGACCCCGCCACACGCGACCGTTTGCTCGCGCATGCGCTAATGCCTGTGCAATGGTATCTGCACGCGCAGCGCTTTCGTCGATGGCACATCGCGCAGGTCCTGCGCATGTTCGAGCGCGTCGATGTCCTGCTGCTGCCCGCCACGCCCTGCACGGCGCCACTCCTTGGCGCTGCCACCATCACCGTCGACGGCGTCGCGCAGCCTACCGGGCCGACACTGGGCTGGTTCACGCAGCCGCTCGCCGGTACCGACTGCCCGGCGCTCACGGTGCCGATCATCGCGAGCGCCGGTCGCCTTCCGATGGGCGTGCAATTGTTCGCGCCTCCAGGCGGCGAGGGGTGGCTGGTGGAAATTGCAGCGCGTTTGGAAGCGGCGGGGGTTGCCGCGGCGCCGGTGGTCCAACCTGCGAGCTTGAACGACGGGCGGTGACGTCAGCCTTGTCCGAGCAAGCCGCTGGCAACGCTCGAGTGGGAGTGAACCGCGGAGTCAGTTGACGCTTCCCCCGATGATCGGTGCCAAGCTTGGGGAAGACAACGGACGCTGGCTCAGGTCACGCACGGATGCGACGCTCTACGGCGCGGGCTGCGCGAAAACCTGCGTCCAGTAAATGATCATGTCGCTGTCCGGATTCGTGGCATACGCCGCGCCCATCTCGACGAACGCGGGGTTCATGATGTTGGCGCAGTGGCCGGGACTGGCGAGCCATCCCGCGACCACCTTTTGCGCCGAGCCTTGCCCCGCCGCGATGTTTTCCCCGACGCTCCGCCAGCGGTAACCCTGCTGCTGCGCGCGGACGGCGACGTCGTTTCCATTCTGGCCGGTATGGCTGAAGTCGTTGCGCGTCGCCATCTCGCCGCTGTGCGCCAGTGCGGCAGCGGCCAGCTTCTCGTTCCAGGCGACCGCCGGTGCTGCGGCGAAGCGTTGGTCGCCGCAGATGCGCGGCTTGCCGCGCGCTTCATTGACCAGGCCGAGCACGGTTTTGCCAGCTTCCCGCCAGTCGCCCAAGTCGGCAGCCAGCAACGGATGCGCAAGCACGATGCGCCACGTGACCCCGTCGCGAGAAACCCCGATCTCGGAATAGCGCCGGTCCAGCAGCGAGGCGCAATAGCGTTGTTCCAATAGTCCCATGACAGCGCTGGCGCGCGACGGTCCCGAGATGGTGATCATGCGCACCCTGGACGCGTGATAGCCGGCGTCGGCCAGCGCCGCGGTGAGGCCGGTGCCGTCGGCCAGCGGCGCGTGCGTCAACACCGGCGCCGGCGTGACCACGCCTGCCATGGGCATGCGTTTGCCGTCGCAGGAGCGCGGCGCCGCGCGATAGTCGTTGATGAGACCAACGAGCTCGGCGTCGCCTTCGGCGCCGGCAACGCCCGCGAGCAGCCAAACGCCGAGCACGAGGCTGCGGACGAACCGACTCGACGCATGCTGCCGACGGGAAGCGCACGCTGCTGTCATGCGCGGCGGCTTATCCGCATACCGGCAGCACCAGCACCGGCAGGGTTTCCCACAGGACGGCGAGGAGCACCAGACTCCCGATGGCCGCGGTCAGCCAGTGCACGAAGGCGGTCGGTGCCGGGGACGTACGCGCGCGGATGCCATCCCGGATGGCAAGCCCGATCGTGACCAGCAGCGCGGCGGCGGCGGCGAGCGTCGCCGCCACGATGAATAGGGTCACGCTCCCGACGCCCAACCAGCTCGCGGTGGCGACATTGCGCGCGCAGCTCAGCGCCGTGAAGGCGTAGATCGCCAGGAAATGGGCAGCCCAGATCAGCGGTGCGACCCACAGGCGCCAAGCCGGACTCGAAGCAGACCTTGTCGCGACGGCGCTCATCCGAACGTCCGTGGAAAGCCGTGGATGAGGAGCAGCGCGACGAGCCCCTGCGCCACCGCGTAGTGCCACAGCAGCATCGTGTTGTCGAACGTCGCGCGGCGTTGCCCGTCGAGGAGCCCGCACCACGAGCGGGCAAGCGTGTACCCGCCCATGATCAGCAGCACGAGCACGAACTGGCCTTGCAGCGCCGACAGCGTGTAGACGACCGCACCGTAGCTGCTGGCGGTCGGGCGCAAGCCTGCCTGCCATTGGCCATACAGTTCGACGCCGAGTGCCGCTACCAGCAGCGGCAGGGCGGCCAGCAGGCTGATGCGCACCATCGTGTGGCCACGGTGGCCGGCGCCGACAGTCGTGCGCAACGCCCGGCTCGCATAGGCGATGGCGGCACTGGAGAGCGCCAGCAGGGCCGCCGCCAGCAGCGGAAACACCGGCGCCGGGATGCCGGCACCGCCTGCCGGCCAGACCCGGGGAGACACGGTCCACAAATAGAGATACGAGAACACCAGCGACCCGAACAGCATCCCGGAGACGAGCAGCAGTGTCACCATGGCCCACCACGAATGCGACGCCGGCCCCGTCACGTAGACAGGCACGGTGATGCCGCCGCCGATATCGACCGGGGCATGATTGGGGCCGGGATCGGAGCCCCACATCCACCACAGCATCATGACGATTGCCAGCACGCCGCCGAGGATCGCCGGCACCACCAGCTTGACCGTCAACAACAGGAAAAAGGCAGCGGTGCCCGCAGCGGCGAAAAATGGCGTCCAGCCGGGGCCCGGCAGTTGCAGCAGGTATTGAGGCTTGGCGTCGAGCGCGCTGGTGAGCAGGGTTTCGCGCCGTCCGGTTGCGGTGCCGGGAAGATAGTAGCGGCCGGCTTCGACATCGGCCGCAAGGCCGGGCTGGTCCCACAGCGGTTCGTGGCTCGTGATGAGCGGAATGCTGCGCACCGAATAGTTGCCGGTGGGCAGCCATTCGAGCGTGCCGGCGCCCCAGACGTTGCCGGCGTTGTTCGTGACGTCGAGACGGAAGTTACGCGCGACGTCGATCAGAAACACCGCAACGCCCGCTGCGATCAGAAAGGCGCCGACGGTCGACACCAGATTGAGGCTGTCCCAGCCCAGGCCCGCACTGTAGGTGTACACGCGGCGCGGCATGCCGGCCAGCCCGGTGATGTGCATGGGAAAGAAGGCCACGTTGAAGCCGACGAAAATGAGGCCGAACACCCAGCGCCCCAGTCGTTCGGAGAGTTGCTGTCGGCTCAAGAACGGCGTCCAATAGTAGAACGCCGCGAACAGCGGAAACACCATGCCGCCGAAGAGCACGTAGTGCAAGTGGGCGACGATGAAATAGGTGTCGTGCACCTGCCAGTCGAAGGGCACCACCGCCACCATGACGCCGGTGAGTCCGCCGATCAGAAACACCGCGAGGAAGCCCAGCACGAACAACGCCGGCGTTTTAAGTTGCACGCGCCCGGTGGCCATGGTTGCGATCCACGCGAAAAACTGAATGCCGCTGGGAATCGTCACCGCCATGCTCGCGGCGGCGAAGAAGCTCAGCGACAACGGCGGAATGCCGGTCGCGAACATGTGGTGGACCCAGAGGCCGAAGCTCAAGAGTCCGGTACCGGCCAGCGCGAGCACGATGAGCCGATACGCGACCAGCGGGGTTTGCGCCATGGTGGGCACGATGAGCGAGACCATGCCCGCCGCCGGCAGGAAAATGATGTAGACCTCGGGGTGGCCGAAGAACCAGAACAGGTGCTGCCACAGCAAGGCGTCGCCGCCCAACTCCGCGATGAAGAACGGCCAGTGGAACGCGCGTTCCAGCTCCAGCAACATGGTGGCCAGGATGACCGCCGGAAACGCGAACACGATCATGAACGCGAACACCAGCATCGCCCACGCGTAGATCGGCAGTTTGTCGAGCGACATGCCCGGCGCGCGCGTGCGCAGGATGCCCACGATGATCTCGATCGCGCCGGCAATGGCGGAAATCTCGATGAAGCCGATGCCGAGCAACCACCAGTCGGCGTTTGCTCCCGGCGAATACCGATAGCTTGTCAGCGGCGGATTCATGAACCAGCCGCCGTCCGGTGCGTTGCCGAAAAAGATGCTGCCGAAAAACACGACGCCACCGATCAGGTAAGCCCAGAATGCGTAGGCAGATAGCCGCGGAAACGGCAGGTCGCGCGCACCGAGCATGTTGGGCAGCAACAGCACGCCGATCGCCTCGACGACTGGAACGGCGAACAGGAACATCATCACGGTGCCGTGCATCGTGAACATCTGGTTGTAGGTGCCCTGATCGAGGAAGGTGTTCTCGGGGACCGCGAGCTGGATGCGCATCAACAGCGCGAGGATGCCGGCGGCGATAAAAAACACGAACGCCGTCGCGATGTAGAAAATGCCGATGTAGGTGTTGTTGACGGCGGTCAACAGCTTCCAGCCCCTCGGCGGCGTCCACGCGGCTTCGAGGCGCGCAAGCTCGTCGGCCGGACGCGGTAGCGGGCTCGGCAGCGAAGTGGGGGACGGCGGCGACGTCGCGGTCATCGGAGGCTTTCGAGCCATTCCGCAAGTGCCACCAATTCCTCGCCGGAGAAGCGATCGAACGACGGCATGCGATTCCCGGGTTTGATGTGCTGGCTCCCGGCGATCCAGCCAGCGAAGGTGCCGGCATTGTTGGGCAACGTGCCGGCGGCCAGCGTCAAACGACTGCCGACGTGCGTCAAGTCCGGTCCGAGTCGACCGGCGGCCGGCGTTCCACGCACCGTGTGACACGCGGCGCAGTGCGCGATGAACAGCGTCATGCCCTGTTCCGGATCCGGCGTTTGCGGCGCTGCGGCCGGCATCCGTCGCGCAGCCAGCCAGAGGTCGAAATCGGGTCCCTCGCGCGCCACCACGTGAAACGCCATCTTTGCGTGCTGCGCGCCGCAAAACTCGGCGCATTGTCCGCGATAGGTCCCAGGCGTGTCGGCGGTAAGACGCAGCACATTGACCCGCCCGGGTATCATGTCGAGCTTGCCGGAGAGGCTCGGCACCCAGAAGCTGTGCAGCACGTCGGCGGTATCGAGCGACAGCTCCACCGCCTGCCCCACCGGAATGTGCATTTCGTTGGCGGTCTCGAGCACGGTTTCGCCACGCGCATCGAGGTAGCGCACCCGCCACCACCACGTCTCGCCGGTGACCGCAATCCGCAGCGGCGCCGCCACCCGCGAGCGCGCAAGCTCACCGGAAACCGCAAGCGTGTAGACCAGCAACGCGGACAGCGCGACGATGGGGAACACGATGCCGGCGACGACGACGAAGCGCGGGTGCCTCAGCCACGCGCGCCCTGCCACCGGCGCGAACACGGCGAACGCCGCCAGCATCGCGACCAGCACGAAGATGATCGCGCCGCCGCCGAACAGCACCCAGGCGATTCGCGCGGTCTGCTGTGCGTTCGACCCGTGCGGGTCGAGCACCAGCGGCAGATCGCTGCAGGCGCCGATGAGCAGCAGCGGCGCCAGGACACCGGGAAGCAGTAGATGCGGCTTCACCGCAGCGTCTCGAGGTAGGCGGCGATGTCCTGCGCATCACGCACCGAGACACCGAGGTCGGGCATCGCGGTCCCGGGGGCGACACGCTGCGGCGCGCGCAGCCACTCGACCATCGTCTCGCGCGTGTTCGGCAGGATCCCGGCCAAGTATTTCCGGCTGCCGATGCGCGCCAATGACGGTCCGACCGGGGACGCGGCACCCACGACGCCGGGAATCACGTGACACGACACGCACGCGTATTGCTGCAGGGCAATCCGGCCGCGCGGTGCGTCGGCGCCGGCAGCGGGCCCGGGCGCATCCGCGCGCACTGGATGGCGATCATGGTCCCCGGCAATCGCCGCGCGGTATTCCTGCGGCGACAATGCGGGCAATGTCCTCACGAACGCGACCACCGCCCACAGCTCGACCTCGGCCAGCCGGAATTCCCACGCCGGCATTCCCGACATCTTGATCCCATACTTGGCGACCCAAAAGAGCTCCGCGGGGTTCTTCCACTCGCGGGCGGTGAGCGCCAGGTTGGCCGGGACCGGCATCAGGCCCAGCGCGAACGCATCCGGCGCGATGCCGGGCGCACCGTGACAGGAGGCACAGTGCGCACCATAGAGGCGGCGCCCGCTGTCGATCAGCGCCGGGTCGCGGAGCGGCGGCACGCGAATGTCCTGCGCATGGTGCTTGACCGCTTGCCGCATCGCCACGTTGAGCAGCCAGTAGACGGGCGCCGTGTGTTGTTGCGTCGCAGACAGGTTGTAGAGGCCCGAGTAGACGAACCACGCGCCAGAGAGCGCGGCCACGCCGGCAAGCGCGGCGAGAATCAGCAGCGTGCGCACGCCCGTGTCCTTGCGCCTGCATGATGCGCGCTCACGCCGCGTGCGGGGAAAGGGAAGGGGTAAGGGGCGCTCATTCGGAACGATGCAGATACGCAGCCATGGCGTGCGCATCGGTGGGTGTCACGTTCATGTCCGGCATAGCCGAGAGCGGCGCGACCGCCTGGGGCGCGCGGATCCAGCGGACCATGTTCTGCGGTGTATTCGCAAGTCCGCGGCCGATATAGACGCGCCGCGCCATGTCGACCAGCGGCGGACCCACGACACCGTCCGCCGCGGCGATGCCGGGTATGCGGTGACACGCGCCACAACCATAGCGTTGAAGTGCCAACGCGCCGTGCTGTACTTCCGCGCGCGCGGCGCGGACAGTCGCGTCGGTCGGGCCGGCGTCAGGGCCGGCGCAGCCGGCGAGCACGAGTCCGCCGAGCAGCGCAAATTGCAAGCATGCGGCGGGCGCACGGATCATCCGAGGGGGCTCGTCATGGCCTGTCCCGTTGGCATTGGCGACAAACAATACTAGCGCAGCTACAAACCGGGCACGCCTTAACTAACACGCGACCTACGCGCTTGGGCTTTTCACGACGAGCACACGCAGCGCCCCTTGCACGAGAAGGCGATGAGGAAATCGTGCCCGCACTCCCCACAACGAGGGCGTGATGTTCGACTGGATCGACGGGGTGCTGGTCAGGCGCGACGTCAAACGCGTCCCGCCTGCCGGCGAGCACAGCTAGACGCGCAGCGAATCCCGGGAAACGTAGCGCTGGCGAAATTCCTCGAACGGCAGCGTGTCCTGCGTTTCCAGCGCGCGCTGGTCCGCCAGAGATTTCTCGGCCAACGCGTCGAAGGCGACCTTGAGCTCAGGCCGCAGCGATTTCGCCAGGAACTCTGCGCGATGCCGCCGCGATTGCTCGAGCGCAAAACGAAAATAGGAACCGCCGTGCTGTTCGCGCGTTGCCGTGAGCACGCGCGCCGACGGCAGCGATTCGGGTTCCGCCAGCGTCCGGCCGACTTGGGCTAGTGCCTCCCCGTAATCGCCGCCGCCGAGTTCGGCGTCGAGCGCCGCGGCGACGGGCGTGCAATCGGTCAGCAGCTGCGCTGCCCATTCGTGCAAGGCCGTTGCTGTTCCATAACGGTCGAGTCGCAAACCGGGTTCGCGTCCGCGCGCGGCGACCAGCAGGCGGTTGCGTCCCGTCTCGGCGATCTCCTCGCGCGTGTCCGGCGGGCTGTCGCCGAGCAGGCAGTGCAGCAGGAACACGTCGAGAAAGCGCGCCGTCTGCGCGGTGATGCCGGCCGCGCAGAACGGATCGAGGTCCATCGCGCGCACTTCGACATACTGCACGCCGCGCTCGCGCAGCGCATGCAAAGGGCGCTCGCCGCGACGCACGACGCGCTTGGGACGCACCGTGCTGTAGAACTCGTTCTCGATCTGCAGCAGGCTGGTGGCAAGCTGACGATACTCTCCGCCGACGCGAATGCCGATGGCCTCATAGGGCGGATGCGGCCGCGTCAGCGCATCCTCGAGCGACGCGGCGTAGCTGGTCAGATCGTTGTAGCTGACGTCGAGCACGTCCTGTGCAGCACTCTGGTAGCCAAGGCGGCCCATCCGCAGCGACGTGGCGTAGGGCAGATACAGCGTCCCGGGCGAGAATTCCTGCAGCTGATGCTCGCGTCCTTCGACGAAGGTCGAGCACACCGCCGGCGATGCGCCGAACAGGTAGAGCAGCAACCAGGAATGCCTGCGGACGTTGCGGATGAGCGAAAAATAGGCCTCGTTGGCGTCGCCGAATTCGGCGAGCGACCAGCTGCCCGTGGGAATCGAGAAATTGTAGTGTATGCCGCTGATCGTCTGCATGCGCCGGCCATAGCGGTGCGCGAGTCCGTTGCGGTAGACGGTCTTGGCACGGCCCACGTTCGATTCACCAAAACGGGCGATCGGAATCGAACTCTCGTCCGGCAATCCGCAGGGCATGCTCGCACCCCAGAGCAGTTCGTCCCCGATGTTGGCGTAGACGAAGCGGTGGATGTCGGCGAGTTCATCGAGACAGGTCGCAACCGTCGCGTTCACTCCCGTGATCAGTTCGAGCTGCGCCTCGCTGAAATCGGTCGTGATGTGCGGATGCGTCAGCGCCGACCCCAGCGAGCGCGGATGAGACGTGGCCGCAAGCCTGCCATTGGGCTCGACGCGCAGGCTCTCCTTCTCGATACCGCGGCGCAACCCCTGGAGGATTGCGGCGGGCGGGGACAACAGTCGCGAGGGCAATGTGCGCATGGAAGTCGCTGCCTGCTAGGCTCTGCTCACGAAGAGCGTGCCGGTCGGCAACTGCACCTTGAGACCATGGACGAAGATGACCTGGAAGGCCGTCACGAATGCCGCGGCCACCAGGACGAAGCGAAGGAAACGCCTCGGGGTCATCGGCTCGCGCTCGGTGATCAACGCCAGCAGCACGTAGGCGACCACTCCGGCCACGACGAAACCAACCGGCTCGAGCAGCGCGATCCACAGCGACATCACCGCCATCAGGAGCACGCCGCGAATCCAGCCGTCGGGGAACAACCCCCGGCTCGGCCGCGTGCGCCCGCGCAGCGTGCGCCAAAGCGTGATCACACAGGCAATCACCAGGACGATGCCGATCGTGCGCGGGAAGATCGAGCCCAAGGCCGAGAATTCGCGCGACTCCCACAACGCGGCTGCGCCGAGGATCAGCAGCAGTGTCGCGATGACGACCGTGCCGGTGTCAGCGCGTCCTGGCGGCTGCACGCCTGGCCTTTCGTTCCTGGTAGCGTCGCGACAACGTCGGGTAGAGCAGCGTCAGGGTGGCGACGGCGATGATCGCCAGCGAGATCGGCCGGCCGAAGTACATGCCGAGCAGGTTGTCGGTGGCCGAACCGATCATCCACGCCTGGACGAAGCCCTGCTCGGCAAGCGGGCCGAGGATCAGCCCGAGG
>JBBQEY010000048.1:0-17858 GCA_038321425.1 Burkholderiales bacterium
GGGCGGATTTCCGTCTCCATCATCCGACGGTCGCCGGCTGCTCCACGCGACCCCTCGGGCAAGGGTGCGCCAGGCAGATACTTCCCTGTCAGCACGCCGCGCGCGATCGGCGAATACGGCGCCACGCCGATGCCGTAGTGATCGCAGGCCGGGAGGATCTCCACTTCAGGCATACGGTTCAGCAGGTTGTAATACGGCTGGCACACGACCGGCAACGCCACGCCCTGGGCCTCGCACTCGCTCACCACCTCAGCGATACGCCAGCCGCGAAAATTGGAGACACCGAAGTAGCGGATCTTGCCGGCGCGGATCAATTCGCCCAGCGCGCCCACCGTCTCGCCCAGCGGCGTGTCGTGATCGTCGCGGTGCAAGTAGTAGATGTCGATGTGATCGAGGCCGAGCCGCGCGAGGCTGTCATCGCAGGCCTCCAGAATCCACCGCCGCGACAGGCCACCGTCCTGCGGCTTGCCCGTCATCACGTTGCCCACCTTGGTGGCGAGGATCCAGTGGCGCCGATGCGCCTTGATCGCCGGGCCCACGATGCGTTCCGACTCACCTTTCGTGTAGACGTCAGCGGTGTCGATGAAGTTGACGCCGAATTCGCGCGCTCTATCGATGATCCGCTGCGACTCCGCCGCGTCGGTGCGATCGCCGAACATCATCGTACCGAGACACAGCGGCGACACCAGAAGTCCGCTGGCACCCAATCGCACGTAGTCCATGTCCTACTCCTCGCCGGGAAACGAACGAATATGCAGTATCTACTCGTGGCGCGCAATGGCGAACGCGGAATGGACGGGCTAGAATTGGTGTCGAGCAAATTTACGTATGGAGGATTCGATGATGCGCCTGCCACTGCTGCTGCTGCTGACTGCATTGCTTGCCATCGGGCCCAACGCGGCATTCGCTCAGGCGAAGAAAGTGGCGCCGGCGGGGAAACCGCCCACTGCGACGGACAGTTCCATCGCCGTCACCGTGTTCCTGCGTGATGGGAACAAGAACGAAGTGCTGCTGGCCACGCGGGTCTGGCCCGGCTACCCGGACTACAACGCGGTGGCGTTGCAACGGTTCTTCACCGTGATGAAGGCGTTCGAGCCTGCCTACAGGCAGGATGACGACGTCGCGTACACATGGGCGCAGAAATCCAAGGGGTCCAAGTGCGCGATCTATCTGGAGTCGTGGGACGCCGGCGTCAAGGGTGCCACCGGCGCCACGGTCGGCTGCGAGGCGAACGGTGTGAGCAGTATCGCCGCCACGTCGGCCGCCGACCCGAAACGTTCAAGCGCGTCCGGCGAGCCGAAGCACGTGGAAAGCGTGATGGACCTGGTGAAGAAGCAGATGGAGCGCGCCAAGGGTAGCGCGGCCAAGTGACGCGATGCAGGGCCGGCATGTGAACCGGCCCGTTTCCCGGCCGTTGCGCAGGACGGAAGACGCAGCCGCGTGAAACCGGAGGTGCGGGGCGCGCCGCCGCTTATAATCGAACGCTTTGCTTCAATCGCGGCTACGTCGCCGCCCGCCATGCTGCGCCTCGTTTCCCCGGTAAGCCCATGAATGTCCTCTTCGAGGACGACGGCACGCTGAAGGCCGGGACGGTGCTCGCCGACAACGATGCGTCGCTGCAGGTGGAGTCCGTTTCTGGCAAGCGCATCAAGATCAAGTCAGCGCAGGTGCTGCTGCGCTTTGCCTCGCCGGGCGCCGCCGATGCGCTGCATGATGGACAGGCGCTGCTGCGCGACCTCGACCCGGAATTCCTGTGGGAGGCGAGCGGCGACGACGAATTCGGCTTTGCCGACCTGGCGCGCGAATACTACGGCGCTACGCCCAGTCCCGCGCAAGCGGCTGCCGTAGCGCTCATGTTGCATGCGTCGCCGATGCACTTTTACAAGAAAGGCAAGGGCCGTTACCGCCGCGCGCCGCCGGAATCGCTGAAGGCCGCGCTGGCCTCGGTGGAGCGCAAGCGCATCGAAGCCGCGCGGACCGCAGCGTGGGTGGCGGAGTTGCGCGCGCACAGCTTGCCGGAGGCCTTGCGCGCCCGCCTGCCGATGCTGCTCTACGCTCCCGACAAGAACACGCTCGAATGGAAGGCGCTGGCGGCCGCATGCGACGCGATGCGCACCAATCCGGTGGAACTGCTGGCGGCGTGCGGCGCCATCCCGTCGACGCATGATTTCCACTTCAACCGCTTTCTCACCGAGGCGTTTCCGCAGGGGGTGGCCTTTCCTGTCACGGGCCCGTTGCCGCCGTTGCCCGAGTTGCCGCTGGCACCGGTGCGCGCGTTTTCGATCGACGACGCCACCACCACAGAAATCGACGACGCGTTCTCGGTGCGAGAACTTCCCCATGGCAACCTCGAGGTCGGCATCCATATCGCGGTGCCCGCGCTGGCCATCCCGCGCGGCAGTCCGCTCGATGCAATCGCGCGGACGCGGCTGTCCACCGTGTACATGCCCGGGCGCAAGCTGACGATGCTGCCCGAAGATGCGGTCACCGCGTTCACGTTGCGTGAGGGTGCCACTGTTCCCGCGTTGTCGCTCTACGTCGAGGTGACGCCGGATGGCGAGCCCGTCGGCCATGCGACGCGCCTTGAGCGCGTGCCCATCGCCGCCAACCTGCGCCTCGATGCGTTGACGGATGCGTTCGCCGCGCCGCTGCCCTCGCCGCAGGATCCGCCATGGACACAGGAATTGCGGGTGCTGTGGAAGCTCGTGGCCCACCTGTCGGCGCAGCGCGGCAAGAACGACATCAACCGCATCGACTACAGCTTCTACGTCGACTGGGCGGCCGCGCCGGACGGCCGCGTGGCCATCGTCGCGCGTGAACGCGGCAGTCCGCTTGACAAGCTGGTCGCTGAACTGATGATCCACGCCAACAGTACTTGGGGCCGCCTGCTGGCCGACCGTGATGCGGCGGGGCTGTACCGCGTGCAGGCGGCCGGCAAGGTCAAGATGAGCACGCGCCCCGGCGAGCATGCGGGCCTCGGCCTCACGCACTACCTGTGGGCAAGCTCGCCGCTGCGCCGCTACAGCGATCTCGTCAACCAGCGGCAGTTGCTGGCCGTGGTCCGCGGGACGGCGGCACCGTATGCCGACAACGATGCCGATCTCTTCGCCGCGTTGGCCGACTTCGAAGCCACCTACGCGCAGTACGCGGAGTTCCAGGATCGGATGGAGCAGTACTGGTGCCTACGCTGGTTGGTGCAGGAAGGCATTTCCGAAATCCCGGCGCGCGTGATTCGCGACAACCTGGTGCGCTTCGAGCACGTGCCGCTGGTGCATCGCCTGGCCGACCTGCCCCCGTCGCCGCCGGACACGCCGGTCAACGTGGCCATCACCCGCGTCGATCTGCTGGCCGCGGTACTCGAATGCCGGGTGGCGGGTGTCATGGTGCCCGCAGTCGACGCCTGACCTGGCGCGCTACCACGGGTCACCCGGTCCACGTTCGCGACAATCGGCAGCGGAAATCGGCGCGACGCGCACTGCCGTCCATGACGCCAGCATGGCGGGCGCTTACAATGACGATCGAAATCATGCGTGTCCTCCCGCCCTGACGTGCCGCGCCGCGCGACACCGCCGAAGCCTGCGGATACTCCTGCCGCGCCAACATCTGCGCCGGCGGCTGCTGCGCCGGCGGAGAAACGCCCGCGCGCTGAAGGCGGTCCTCGCAAGCCGCCGACCCCGCGTGCCGCAAAAACGCCGACAGCCGCGGCCTCGGCTGGCGCTGCAGCTGCCGCGTCTAGTCCCCCGCGCAAGCCGGTCGTGCGGCGCGTGGCCAAGCCTGCCGCGCCGAAAGCACCCGCACCCCGGGTCGCTGCGGCGAGCGTGCCCGATCCCGAAACGCCGGCACCGCGCCCGCTGCCGCCGTCAGTGTTGCGCCCCTCGCGTCGCGACCGGCTGTTGACCTATGCGTTGGGCGTGTCGCTACTGATCCACCTTGTGATCCTGACAATCCACTTCCGTCCGTTCGATTTGAAGGCGCTGACGGATCGCGGCCCGCCGCTCGAGGTGGCGCTGGTCAATGCCAAGACCCTCGACAAGCCGACCAAGGCCGACATCCTCGCGCAGGCCAACCTCGATGGCGGTGGCAACACCGACGCCGATCGCCGCGCCAAGACGCCGCTGCCGGTGCTGCCGAAGAACAGGCCGGACAATTCGATCGCCGTGGCGACCCAGAAGGTCGAGGCGCTCGAGCGGCAGACGAAGGAACTGCTGACGCAACTGCAAGCGAGGCCGGCCGTCGCCCCGGCGCAGCAGCAGACCGAGGCGCCGGAAAAAACCGAACTGCCGACGGCCAACGAGCTGATGCAACGCACGCTAGAGGCGATGCGCCTCGAGGCGCAGATCGCGAAAGACATGGACGAATACCAGAAGCGGCCGAAGCGCCGCTTCGTCGGCGCGCGCGCGGAGGAATACCGCTTCGCACGCTATGTCGAGGACTGGCGTCTCAAGATCGAGCGCGTCGGCAACCTCAACTATCCGGAGGCCGCACGGCAGCAACGCATCTACGGCAGCCTGCTGATCACGGTGTCCATCCGCAGCGACGGCACGCTCGAGAACGTCGAGATCAACCGCACGTCCGGTAACCGGCTGCTGGACGCCGCCGCAGTGAAAATCGTCGAGATGTCCGGCCCCTTCGCCGTATTCCCGCCCGACATCAAGCGCGACACCGACATCCTGCACATCACGCGCACGTGGACCTTCACCAAGTCCGACGCCCTCGTCGCCAACTAGTGGCCTGTAACAGAGCAAACGGTAGTGTCTGACTTGCAATTCGCACCGATCGCCGCGTTGCCACTTCTTGCAAGGGGGACTACCCTTGCGGCGAAGCGGCGCCTTGCGCTCGGCGCGAATTGCGGCGTCATACCGCTATCGCTCACTACCGTTTGCCCTGTTGCAGGCCACTAAGGGCTCGGGGCCGCCATGGACAAGTACGCCGTCATCGGCAACCCGGTCGCGCACTCGAAGTCGCCGCAGATCCACACTCTTTTCGCGCAAGCCACCGGACAGGCGATGACCTATGAGCGCTTGCTGGCGCCGCTCGATGGCTTCGACGCCACGGTAAAGGCGTTTGCCGCGCAAGGCGGACAGGGCCTCAATGTGACCGTGCCGTTCAAGCTGCAGGCATTCGCGCTCGCGCATACGGCCAGCGACCGCGCGCGCGCGGCCGGCGCGTGCAACACGCTTTCGCGCGACGGAGCGGGCTGGTATGCCGACAACACTGATGGCGCCGGCATCGTGCACGACCTCCTGCAGAACCTCGGCGTCGCGCTCGCCGGACGCGACGTGCTCGTATTGGGCGCGGGCGGCGCGGCGCGCGGCATCCTGGTGCCGCTTTTCGCGCAACAGCCGCGATCCGTCACGATCTGCAACCGCACGATGACCAAGGCCGAAGCCCTGGCTGCGACGTTCGCGGCGCGCGGGCCCGTCCGCGCGGCATCCCCGTCCGCGCTCGCCGGCACGGATTTCGATGTCGTGATCAACGCCACCAGCGCGGGACTTCGCACCGACGTCGGCTTGCCATGGCCCACCGGAATCTTTCGCCCGCAGGCCTTTGCGTACGACATGATCTACGGCGACGTGGACACCGCATTCCTGCGCTGGGCGCGTGCGCACGGCGCAACGCGTGGGGCGGATGGCCTCGGCATGCTGGTGGAGCAGGCGGCCGAGAGCTTCATGCTGTGGCGCGGCGTGCGCCCCGATACGCGCTCCGTGTTCGCCATGCTGCGGCCCAGCTGATGGCGCGCGCGCGCAGCGGCGGCACCCTGCGCTGGATCGGGTGGGCGTTCTGTGCGCTGGCGTTGGCACTGGTGCTGCTGCAGGCGTGGTATGCGGCGCACATCCTGTGGTGGCGGACCAATCCGGTGGGGGAGACCTCGTTCATGGCCTACCGGATGGACGAGTTGCGAGCGAAGAATCCGAAGGCCCCTCTGCGTTATACGTGGGTGCCTTATGAGCGCATCTCCAATCACCTTAAGCGCGCGATGATCGCCGCCGAGGACGCCAAGTTCATTGATCACGAAGGCTTCGACTGGGACGGCATCCAGCTGGCGTTGGAAAAGAACCAGAAGAAGGGCCGCGTGGTCGCAGGCGGTTCCACGATCACGCAGCAGCTGGCGAAGAACCTGTTCCTGACCCCGGCACGCAGCTACTTGCGCAAGGCCGAGGAAGCGGTGATCACGGTGATGCTGGAAACCCTGCTGCCCAAGAAGCGCATCCTCGAGATCTATCTTAACGTGATCGAGTGGGGCAACGGCACCTTCGGCGCCGAGGCCGCGGCGAAGCAACTCTTCGGCACCACCGCCGCGCAGCTCTCCGCCGAGCAGGCGGCGCGGCTGGCCGCGATGGCCCCCAATCCGCGGTTCTACGAGCGCAACCAGGGCGCGCCGGGCCTGAACCGCAAGGTCGGGATCATCCTGGCGCGGATGCCGTCGGCCGAGTTGCCGTAATTGCGCCGATCGGTAATCCGGTTGGCAATCCCATTGGCAGTTCCGTAGGCGAGGCTTCAGCCTCGCAGGTTCAGTGCTGGCAGTTCCGTAGGCGAGGCTTCAGCCTCGCAGGTTCAGCGCCGCGTATTACCTGCGAGGCTGAAGCCTCGCCTACAGGGACTGGGGCACCGTTGTCCGCCCCATGCGGTTAGAATGCGGGCCTTCCGCTCCTCGCCTGCCCCGAAGCCTTGCACGCCAGCGTCCCATGCGCGAACTCCTCGACTCCGATCCTGTCGAGCGCCCCGAAGCACGCGAACGCGTGCAGGACGCGCTGGCGGAAATCACGGCCCTGCTGCGGAAGCACCGGCTCGTCGAAGGGCTCGTCCATGAGCAGCTGGAGCATGCGCCGGTAGGCGACCACGAAGGTCGCGGCGAGCTCGTCGAGAGCCTCGTCACCAGGCAGAACAAGGCGCAGCTCCAGCGCAAGCTGGACCGCCTGCACCCCGCCGATATCGCGTACGTCCTCGAGGCGTTGCCCCTCGACGAGCGCCTCTATATCTGGGACCTGGTCCGCGCCGGCCGCGACGGCGAGATCCTGATCGAGGTCTCCGACGCGGTCCGCGAGTCGCTGATCTCCACGATGGACACCGAGGAACTGGTGGCCGCCGCCGAGACCCTCGACGCCGAGGAAATCGCCGAGCTCGCGCCGGACCTTCCGCAGGAGGTGATGGACGACGTCTTCTCCAGCCTCCCGGTGGAGGAGCGCGAGCAGCTGCGCGCCGCCATGTCCTTCGAGGACGACATGGTCGGGGCGCTGATGGATTTCGAGGACGTGCAGGTGCGCCCCGATGTGACGCTCGAAGTGGTGCTGCGCTACCTGCGCCGTTTTGACGAACTGCCCTCGCAGACCGACCAGATCTTCGTCGTCGACCGCGAGGAAAAATTGCTGGGCGTGTTGCCGGTCAACCGGCTCATCGTATCGCAGCCCGATACGCTGGTGGCCGACGTGATGCAGGCGCCGGTGGTGAAGCTGCAGCAACACGAGAAGGCCGAAGGCGCGGTGTCCGCATTCGAACGCTACGACCTCATCTCCGCGCCCGTGGTGGACACCAACGACAGGCTGGTGGGCCGCGTCACCGTCGATGAGGTCCTCGACTTCGTGCGCGAGCGCGGCGAAGAGGACGTGCTGGCGCAGGCGGGCCTGCGCGAAGAGGAAGACGTCTTCGCGTCGGTGTGGAAGTCGTTCCAGAACCGCTGGGCATGGCTGGCGATCAACCTCGTCACCGCGTTCGTCGCGTCGCGCGTGATCGGCGTCTTCGAAAATTCCATCGAGAAGCTGGTCGCGCTGGCGGCGCTGATGCCCATCGTCGCCGGGATCGGCGGCAACTCGGGCAACCAGACCACCACGATGATCGTGCGCGCTGTGGCACTCGGACAGGTCACGCGCGAACATGCGCGCAACCTGGTGCGCAAGGAGATCATCGTCGCGCTGATCAATGGCGTGATCTGGGGCGGCGTGATGGGTGTCGTTGCGATGTTGCTGTACAAGGACGTGAAATTGGGGCTCGTGATGGTGTTGGCGATGACGTTGAACCTGGTGCTGGCCGCGCTGATGGGGGTGCTGATCCCGATGACGATGCTAAGGCTCGGCCGCGATCCCGCCGTGGGATCATCGGTGCTGATCACCGCGGTGACCGACTCCGGTGGCTTCTTTATCTTCCTCGGATTGGCTACACTGATTCTCATCCGCTGACCCGGGCGATTGCCACGTGCCCCAACTCGCGGAATATTCGGCCCGGACCCTTGTTCGCCCTTCCGGAAGCCCATTCAAACACCGATATCAGGCCCAAAGGAACCCCCCATGATCCGGAAATCCACGCCGCTGCTCGCCGCCATGCTGCTGGCCGCGTCATTCGCAGTCAATGCCCAAACGCCCGCCAAGGCTGCCGACGGCACGCTCGTCGACGCCAAAGGCATGACGCTGTACACGTTCGACAAGGACGCTGGCGGCAAGAGCGCCTGCAACGGCCCCTGCGCCACCAACTGGCCGCCGCTGATGGTCCCCACAAGTGCCAAGGCCGAAGGCGACTGGTCGATCGTCACCCGCGACGATGGCGGCAAGCAGTGGGCCTTCAAGGGCAAGCCGCTTTACACGTGGGTCAAGGACACCAAGCCGGGCGACAAGACCGGTGACGGCGTCGGCGGCAACTGGCGCACCGCCAAGTAAACGCGCTGTCCCCGCGCGGCGGCGGCCATGGTGGCCGCTCCGTCGCGCTCATGGCATGAACGTTTCGCCCGCCACCGACTTCCCGCTCCCGCAGCCCGATCTTCTGGCTGCGCTGCCGCGGCTTCGCCGTTACGCACGGGTACTCACCGGCGACATCCACCGTGCCGATGATCTCGTTCAGGAGACGCTTGCCCGCGCCTGGGAGAAGCGCCGGCTGTGGACTGCCGGCACCGACCTCCGGGCGTGGCTCTTCACCGTCATGCACAACGTGTACGTCAACGAGCGTGTCGCCGCTCGCCATGAAGCCCGCAACGTCTCGCTCGATGACGATGGCGAAGGCGGTGAGGCGTGGCAAATCCCGGTCCGGCCATCGCAGTACGCGCGCGTCGAGCTGATCGAGCTCATCCATCACGTCGGGCAGTTGCCGGTCGAGCAACGCGAAGTGTTGCTGCTGGCCGTGGTGGAGGAACTGCGCTACGAGGAGATCGCGGTCACGCTCGCCATCCCCATCGGCACGGTCATGTCGCGGTTGTCGCGCGCGCGCGAAAAACTGCGCGTGGTGTTCGGCCAGGTGCCCGGTGCAGGCGCATCGTTGCGGGTGGTCCGGTGAACGCACTGCCCATTACCGATGCCGATGTCAATGCCTTCGTCGATGGCACGCTGGCGCCGGCCCGCATGCCCGCGGTCGAGGCCGCGGCGGCCGCCGACCCGGTGCTGGCCGCGCGCATCGCGACGGCCCAGCGGCACAACGCGCAATTGCGCGATGCGTTCGACACGTGGCTCACCGAACCCGTGCCCAAGCGCCTGATCGCCGTCACCGCGGCGCCGGTGGTGCCGCGCGCGCGTCGCATCACGCCATGGATGCAGATGGCCGCAGCGTCCGCCGCCGTGCTGGTGCTGGGGGTCGGCATCGGCTGGTTTGGCCGCGATCTCACGCTGCAGCGCGCCGGCACGCCCACCACCTTCACGCGCGAGGCCGCGCTGACGCACGCGCTGTACGCCACCGACATCAATCGTCCGGTGGAAATATGGGCCGCCGAGGAAGCACGCCTGGTGCGGTGGTTATCGCGACGGATGGGCTTTCCGGTGCGCGCCCCCGATCTCAACAGCGCCGGTTATGCGTTGGTGGGCGGCCGGTTGGTGGCAGGCAACGAGATGCCTACGGCCCTCTTCGTCTACGAAACGCTCGAGAAGCAACGGCTCACGTTGCAGGTACGGAAGCAACCGGTGCCCGGCGGGGAGGTCGCGTTCCGCTATGCACTCGAGAACGGCGTGGGGGTGTACTACTGGATCGAGGACAACCTCACCTATGCGCTGTCCGGCAACCTCGATCGCGCGCAGCTCCTGACCATCGGCCGCGTGGTCTACGGTCAGCTGGCGGCGATGGAAGCGGTGGCGCCGCACGTGGCACCCAACGCGGTACCCAACCCGGTACCAAACGTGGCACCCAACGTGGTACCAAACGTGGTACCAAACGCGGTACCAAACGCGGTACCAAACGCGGTACCCATCGCGGTACCAAGCGCGGCACCCAAGTAAGTACCGATAACGCGCGGCACCGGTATATTCCGCTGATGCAACGCATTCCTGCCCGCCCCGGCGACCCGTTGTCCGCCGTCGACACCCCGGCGCTGGTCGTCGATCTCGATGTGTTCGAGCACAACCTCGACCTGATGGCCGATGTGGTGCGCGGTTCGGGACTTGCGTTGCGGCCGCATGCCAAATCGCACAAGTGTCCCGACATCGCCAAAGCACAGATTGTGCGCGGCGCCATCGGCATCTGTTGCCAGAAGGTCGACGAAGCCGCCGCGTTTGTCGCAGCGGGCATTGCCAATGTGCTGGTCACCAATGAAGTGGTGACCCCGGGCAAGATATTGCGGCTGGCCGCACTGGCGCAGTCGGCAACCGTGGGCGTGCTGGTCGACAACGCCGCTGTGCTGGAGGACCTGTCCGCTGCCGCGGTGATGGCGGGTGGCACGTTGCACATCTATGTCGAGGTGGATGTCGGCGCGCACCGCTGCGGCGTGCCGTCGGGCGAGGCCGTGGTGGCGCTCGCGCGCGCCGCGGAAGCGTTGCCCGGACTCGGATTTCGCGGTATCCACGCCTATCAGGGCGCGGCGCAGCACCTGCGCGCGCCGGAGGAACGCATCCTGGCGATTGCGGAGGCCAGCGCCCTCGCGTTGAAATCGAAGCAGCTGCTGGAGCGCGCCGGCATTGCCTGTCCCGTGGTCACCGGTGCGGGCACCGGCACGTGGCAGCTCGAACGCGACAGCGGCATCTATACCGAGCTGCAGCCCGGTTCGTACATCTTCATGGACGCCGACTACGGCCGCAATGCATTGGCGCCGGACCAGCATGCGTTCGAGCAGAGTCTCTACGTGCTCGCGTCGGTAATGAGCACGCCCACGCCGGAGCGTGCCATCGTCGACGCAGGTTTGAAGGCGCTGGCCTTCGATTCCGGGTTACCGCTGGTGCATGCGGCGCGCGGACTCGACTACGTAAGGGCCGCGGACGAGCACGGCGTGCTGCAGGTCGACCCTGCGCTGGCTAAGCCGCAGTTAGGCGACCGGGTCTGGCTGATCCCCGGCCACTGCGATCCCACGGTCAATCTCTACGACTGGATCGTGGGCATGCGCGGCGACCGCGTGGAGTGCGTGTGGCCGGTCTCGGCGCGCGGCGCGCTCGGCTAGTGCAAATTACATCGGTCAGCTGCTGTAGGCGAGGCTCCAGCCTCGCGGCGACAATTCACCCATCGTACCTACGAGGCTGAAGCCTCGCCTACAAGGTTTGACGCGTGCGATATGTCAACTGTTGTAGGCGAGGCTTCAGCCTCGCAGGTTTGACGCGCGCGATATCCCTGCGAGGCCGAAGCCTCCCCTACAGCGTCGCGACACCGGCATTCGTGCGGATCATCGCCGCCACGCGCGGCGATTTGCCATACGTCACCTTGAAGGTGTCGGACAGTCCCAGCGTGCCAAGCTGCGCGCGCACGGTCGCGGGCTCCGGGTGTTCGCCGGCAACGGCCACGAGCCGCAATCCGGACTCCGGCAGCAGATCGGTCGGATGCCGCACGCCCGACCACTGGATCAGCGTGGGCACCAGCCCGCGCGCGGGACGATGCCCATCCGCCGGCACCGTGATCTGCCAGCGGAATTCGCCGCGGGCCATCGGCAGCACGTCGCCCAACGCCGGCATCCGCGCGTGCGCCTCGCCGATGTCGCGCGTACGCGCCACCCAGTGCACCAGTGCCGGGCCTTCCGCAAGGTCCGCCTTCATCCTCGGCTCATCGAGATCGAACCAGCGTGGCCGCCCCGGCGCCGCCGCCTCCGGATCGACCGCGATCACTTCAAGATAGAACCGCGGTCCCAGCGACAAGATCGCGTTGTGCGTGCCCATCAGCGTGTGCTTGCCACCCGGTTGCGGCCGTACGCGCAACAGGTTCTCGACCCAGTCGCAGCCATCGCGCACGGTCAATGCCGCGACGACGAGGTGATCCGGCTCGACCTGCAGTGGACTCATGTTCGCAACACTTCATCCGGCGAGAAATCAAGTTCCACGCGCGCCCCGTTGGGGTCGAAGAAGAACACCTGCCAGATCTTGGTACCGGTTTGCTGGCGGCACGCGTGCTTCACGCCTCCCGCTTGCAGTGTTGCCAACGTTTCACTCAACCCGGACGCACTGAACGCCATGTGGTCGATCACGCCAGGGCGCAACTGTTCGCGCGGTTTGCCGCCGACCACGTGCAGGATCGCGGCGCTACCGGAGTAGAGCCACGCGCCGGGAAAGCCGAGGTCAGGCCGCGGCCCGTCGGTGAGTCCCAGGAATCTTCCATAGAAATCCACCGTCCCCGGAACGTCGTCCGTCAACACGGTGAAGTGATTCATGCCGGATGTTGCCATTGCCCGTCCTCCTGCCGCCGTGGCCTGTCAGGATAATCCATCGCCGAGAAAGCGCCCCATCAGCGCCGTGGCATCGGGCGCGGCGGCGTCGTTGTAGGCCAGCGTCGAGTCGCCGCCGCTCCATGCATGGCCCAGTTGCGAGACGGTCACCAGCCGGGCGATGAGCTGACCTTCGCGCTTCCACTCGCGGACCGCTTCCACGCGGCCGCCGGGCAAGGGCTTGTCATGTTCGGTGTCGGGTGGTGGCAAATCCGCTGCCACGGCAATACCGTTGAGCGCCAGGTATTGCCGCACCAGCTCCTCCGCGTGCCTGGGCGCGACGACGCGATCCGCGTCGCCGTGGATCGCCAGCAGAGGAACGATCACGCGGGTGCTGCCCGCTTCCGCACGCGCCGCGGCGCCGATGGTCGCCACATCGGTTTCGGGCCCGTGCTGCATTACCGGAATGGCCGTCAGCACGGATTTGGCCGCGCCGCATGCCAGCCCCGAGTGCACGGTTACCGACGAGATGAGGCGCGGATAGCGCACGCCGAGTGCCGCCGCCAATGCGCCGCCCGCCGACATCCCTGCCACCGCGACACGCTTCCTGTCGATGCGATAGCGGCGGATGACATGGCGGATCTGCGCCGCCACGATGGCGGTCTCGCCCTGGCCTGCAGTCGTCCGCGACTCAAACCAGTTCCAGCAATACCAGGCGTTGGCTTGCTTCTTCTGGCGCGGCAGCAGCACGACACAACCGGTACGGTCGGCAAGCTCGGTGATGCGTGTGCCTTGCGCGAACTCCTCCGGCGTCTGCTTGCAGCCGTGACACAGCACCAGCAGCGGCGCGCGCTTGAACAGCGGGCGCCCTTGCGGGATGTACACCAGATAATCGCGGCTGGGCCACACGAAAGGCGCGGTACTGACGAAGCCGGCCAGCGAAAACTTCGAGCCCGACTCGAAGCGACCTGGCTGCGGCTCGCCACTGAAGAGCCGCGTTAAATACGCCTTGGCACGCGACCAGAGCGAACCCATCAGAGGCGGTCGTACTTGGTTGACTTGCCCCGGGCGAGGTCAACCGGGTACTTCGCGCGATTCTTCTCGAGCTTGCGTTGCACGGCCTCGTCGAGATCGAGGCCCAAGTCGTGGCACAAGTACGACAGCAGGATGGCGATGTCGGCGATCTCGTCCTCGATGGCGCTGCGCTCGCGGGTCACCACGCCGGCGACGTCCTCATCCTTCACCCACTGGAAGCACTCCAGCAGCTCGGCCACCTCGACAGAAAGCGCGGCGGTGAGGTTCTTCGCGGAATGAAATTGCTCCCAGTCGCGCTCCTTGCGGAAATCCAGAAGCTTCGCGAGCAGCTCGCGTGAGACGATGGCCATGAGGCAACCCCGGCTCAGATCAGCACGATGTCGTACTGTTCCTGCGTGTACATCGTCTCCACCTGCAGCGAGATCGGCTTGGCGATGAAATCACCCAGTTGCGCGAGGCTCTGCGACTCCTCATCGAGGAACATGTCGATCACCGACTGCCCGGCCAGGATGCGGAATTCGCGGGCGTTGAATTGCTTCGACTCGCGGACGATCTCCCGCAGGATCTCGTAGCAGATCGTCTGCGCCGTCTTCAACTGGCCGCGGCCGTGGCACGTCGGGCACGATTCGCACAGCACGTGCGCCAGGGATTCGCGCGTGCGCTTGCGCGTCATCTCGACCAGGCCCAGCTGCGTGAACCCGTTCACCGTCAGACGGGTGCGGTCCTTCTCCAGCGCACGATTCAGCTCCGCCAGCACTGCATTGCGGTGGTCGCCGTTCTCCATGTCGATGAAGTCGATGATGATGATGCCGCCCAGATTGCGCATGCGCAATTGACGCGCAATCACCTGCGCCGCTTCGAGGTTGGTCTTGAAGATCGTATCGTCGAAACTGCGGCCCCCGACAAAGCCGCCGGTGTTGACGTCCACTGTCGTCATCGCCTCGGTCTGGTCGATGATCAGGTAACCGCCGGACTTCAAGTCGACGCGCCGCTGCAGCGCTTTCTCGATCTCGTCTTCGACGCCATGCAGGTCATACAGCGGCCGGTCGCCGACATAGTGATTGATGCGTTCGGACAGCGCCGGCGTGTACTGCCGCGCGAACTCCTGCATCTTCACGTAGGTTTCGCGCGAGTCGACCAGCACGCGCGATGTTTCCTCCGTGGACATGTCGCGCAGCACGCGCTGCGCGAGATTCAGGTCCTGGTACAGCAACGACGCGGGCGGCGCGGCGTGGGAGCGCCCCGTGAGGTCGCTCCACAACTTGGTCAGGTACTCGATGTCGGATTGCATCTCGCGCTCCGACGCCGTCTCGGCCATCGTGCGGATGATGAAGCCGCCGGTCATGCCTTCGGGCAGCAGGTGCTGCAGCCGCTCGCGCAACGTCTCGCGCTCGGCCTCGTCGCCGATGCGCTGCGAGATGCCGATGTGCGAATCCTGCGGCAGGTAGACCAGCAAGCGGCCGGCGAGGCTCACCTGCGTGGACAGCCGTGCGCCCTTGGTGCCGATCGGATCCTTGATCACCTGCACCAGCAGCGACTGCCCTTCGTGCAGGATGCGCTCGATGGGCTTCTGCTCGCCGCCGTTGCCGTTCTGCCGGTGTTCCCAGATGTCGGCGATGTGCAGGAAGGCGGCGCGCTCGAGGCCGATCTCGATGAACGCGCTCTGCATGCCGGGCAGCACCCGCACCACGCGGCCGAGGTAGATGTTACCCACGAGACCGCGCGCGCTGGCGCGTTCCATGTGCAGCTCCTGCACCACGCCCTGTTCGAGCATGGCCACTCGCGTTTCCTGGGGAGTGACGTTGATCAGGATTTCGTGCGTCATGGAGCACCCGCCAACGTAACGATCGTGGCCGATTGTTATAGCACGGGCCGCCCGGTACGGGCGAGCAGCGCAGCGGTTTCGGCCAGCGGCAATCCCATCACGCCACTGTAGCTGCCGTCGAGCCGTGTGATGAAGGCGGCGGCGCGACCCTGAATGGCATACGCACCTGCCTTGTCGAACGGCTCCTCCGTGGCGACGTAGCGTTCGATCTCGCCGGCATTCACCTTGCGCATCGTCACCGTCGACACGCAAATCGCGATCTCGACTTCGTCCTGCCAGCGCAACGCCACGGCCGTGATCACTTCGTGCTGGCGGCCCGAAAGTTTTGCCAGCATCGCGCGCGCGCCATCGGCATCCACCGGCTTGCCGAAGATGACGCCATCGAGCACCACTTCCGTATCGGCGCTCAAGACCGGCAAAGGGGGCAACTTCCGCTGCTCCATCCGCTGCCATCCCGCCTGCACCTTGGTGCGTGCGATGCGCTCGACGTAATGCAGCGGCGGTTCGCCGTCGCGCGCTTCCTCGACGACGTCGCGGTGCCGGCCCGGTGCTTCGCGGAGGCGGATCTCTGCGAACGCCACGCCCAGCTGCCGCAGCAATTCCTGCCGGCGCGGGCTGCGCGAGGTGAGATAGAGCATGGGGTCAATCACGGTGATAGGGATGGCCGGTCAGCAGCGCCACCGCACGATAGAGTTGTTCGGCCAGCATCACGCGCACGAGGCCATGCGGCAAGGTCAGCGCCGACAGCGCAAGGCGTTCGTCCGCGGTGCGCTTCAATGCGGGATCGAGTCCGTCCGCGCTGCCGATCACGAACGCGACATCGCGGGCCTCGTCGCGCCAGCGGCCCACCCGATCGGCCAGCATCCGCGAGGTCCAGGCGCTGCCGCGTTCGTCCAGCGCAATGCGCATGCAACCGGTGGTTGCCGCATCGATGCGAATGGCCTCCGCCGCCAGCAGCTGGGGGACGGTGTGCCCTCGACCGCGGGCCCCGGGCTTCAATTCGACCAGGTCCAGCGTGTAGTCGCGCGGCATGCGCCGCGCGTACTCGGCATACCCGGCGGCAATCCACTCGGGCATCTTTGAGCCTAGCGCGATGATGCGCAGCTTCACGGGTCGGCGAGGGGACGGTCACGTCCGCGCGACGACGTGCTACGCCGCGGCCCGGGTGCGCCGACTGGGGGCGGGTGCCTCCCAGAGTTCCTCGAGGTTGTAGTGCTGTCGTACCGCCGGCTGCATGACATGTACGACGATGTCGCCGCAGTCGACCAGCACCCATTCGCCATTGTCCTCGCCCTCGACGCCGACGATGGTGGCGCCGGCATCTTTCAGCGCGTCGCGGACGTGGTGCGCGAGCGAATTCGCCTGCCGGTTCGAGTCCGCGCTGGCAATGATGAAGGTGTCGCAGAAAGTAGTGAGCTTGCGGACGTCCAGGACCTTGATGTCGCGGGCCTTGATGTCCTCGAGGGCGGTGACGGCGATTTGCTGCAGTTTGTTAAGTCGCATCCGGGGGCGGAGAGTAGAGGTGATGTTGCTCAATATAGGCCAAAACGCCCGGCGGTAGCAATTGCGCCAGGCTTTCCATGTCGCGGGCGCCGGCCAGGCTGGCGCGAATGGCCGTGGCCGCAATCGGATGCGGCGTCACCGCCTCCACAAAGATGCGGCCGGCGGGCGTGGCGATCAAGGGGGTAGGTACCGGCGTGTGACGGCGCTGCCACTCTTCCGCCAGCGGGGCCGGCAGCGCGGCGTCAAGCTCCACGCCCGGCCGGGCCACGACGACGATATGCGCCAGCGTGAAGATCTCGCGCCAGCGGTGCCATTTGGGTAGTCCCAGGAACGCGTCCGCCCCCAGTACCAGCCACAATGGCCGCGACGGAAATTCCCGGCGCAGTTCCTCCAGTGTCAGCACCGTGTAGCTCTTGCCGGCGCGACGCATCTCGCGGTCGTCGACCACGAGCCCCGGAAAGCCGGCGACCGCGATCGTCAACATCGCCAGCCGATGCGCGGCCGACGCGCGCGGCCCCGCGCGATGCGGCGGGTCGGCGGCCGGCACCAGCCTTAATTCGTTCAGCGCAAGCGCACGCCGCACTTCGTCGGCCAGCCGCAGGTGCCCGAAATGCACGGGGTCGAAGGTGCCCCCCAGTAAGGCGATCGGCGTCGTGTCGACGGTGGCCACTGGCAACGCTCGCTAGAACCGCGACCCCGGTTCGGCGAGGAACGCAATTTCCTCCGGCGTGGATTCGCGCGCGAGGATGGCGTTGCGATGCGGATAACGGCCGAAGCGGAACACGACGTCCGCGTGCTTCTGCGCCCACAGCAGCGCGTCGCCGTCGCCCGAATCGGCGGACAGCGCGCCGAAGAGTTCGAGGGCGCGATGCTGGATCGCCACATCCTCGGCGTGCTCGAAGGGCAGGTACAGGAACCAGCGGCCGAAGCGGCCGAACTCGCCGTCGAGTTCACGATCGAACCCGCGGG
>JBBQEY010000049.1:0-17673 GCA_038321425.1 Burkholderiales bacterium
GAAGACCATGCTGCGCCGGAGCATCAGCGGGTACGCATAGAACGCATTGCCGCCCGACGTGACCGTGACGCCATAATCCACCTTCTGCTTCGCGAGAAGCTCGATCACGTAGTCGTTGACGTCGCCGTACGGGTACGCGTAACTGACGCTGGTCATCCCCAGCCGATCGCGCAGCGTGGCCACAGGCACTTCAACCTCGCGGCGGATGCGGTCGCGGTAGCGGGCCTCTGTTTCACCGGGCAGCCGCAGCGTCAGGTTGGCGTGTGTCTTCGAGTGCGGCTGGATGTCGACCAGTCCGCTGCTCGTCATCTCCCTCATCTGTGCCCAGGTCAGCGCGTCGCCGGCGCCGACGAAATCCGTATACAGGTAAACGGTGGCGGGGAAGCCGAACTTGCGCAGGATCGGCCACGCGATCTCGAATGTCGACTTGTAGCCGTCATCGATGGTGATCGCGACGGTTTTCGGCGGCAGCGCCTCGCGGCCGTCGAGGAATCCATCGAGCTTGCTGACGGGAATGACGTTGTAGCCGTTGCGCGCGAGGAATTCCATTTGCGCTTCGAAGGCTGCAGGCGTCACGTTGAGGCGGCTGCCGCGCCCACCGAAGCGGTGATAAGTCAACACGGTGACGGTCTGGTATCCGCTGGCGTAGACGCCGATCGGATTGCGCACCTGTAGCGGCACCGCCACCACCGTGCCGGGTTGCAACGCCTCGTCCTGATTGAACCTGGACAGCCACCAGCCTTTGCCGGCATCGTCGAGAAAGCGTTTCGCCAGCGAAGCATACGTGTCGCCCTGGCCCACCCGCACCACGGCGAATTCACGGTCGCGCGCGATGACCGGATCGGTGGAGGGCGCCACGACCACGCGGGGCGCAGGTACGTAGGGAGGAGGCGAGGCAGGCGGCACCGGCGTGGCGCACCCTGCGACCAGCACCGCCAGGGCGAGCAGCACGCTCGAAATCCGTACCGGTCGCATCGCGTCAGGCCGCAGGCGGGGCGACGGGCGCCTTGGCCTTGGTCGGATCGTGCCGCTTCTCGATGGCCTCGGCGGTACGGTCGAAATGCGCGAACAGTTCGCCGAACTCATCTTTGCGCGTATCCGCGATGCGGTAGTCGTAGCGGCCGTTCGCCAGTTCGTCGAGCGAATTGCGCAGTACCCGGACGGGTGCTGCCAGCCGCTGGGCAAGGAAGTACGTGCCGGCGGCCACGGCCGCCACCGTGACCAGCGTCAGGATGGCCAGCATCACCAGCATCAGGTTCGCCACCGCGGTCAGCGGCGCCGCGAAGATGCCAAGCTGCACGCGGCCAATCTCCTTGCCCTGGAACAGTACTGGCGCGCCGAAGTCGAGCACTTCGCGGCCGTCGACCGTGCGGAAGCTGCCCACTTTTACGCCCACGTCCTTCGAGGGCATCGACGTGGCGGGCGGCGCCGCATACTTCGCGTTAACCTGGGCCGGTATGTTGCTGGCGCGCACGATGCCCTGATGGTCGGTGATCGTGATGTGGTTGAAATCCTGGCGCCCGAGGGTTTCCTGCACGAACACGTCCATCGCGGCCGCGTCCTCGGACAAGAGTGGCACCGCGTTCTGCGTTGCCATGAATTTGGCCAGTGACCCGCCGTAGTCCTTGACCTGGTCCATCATCGCCGCGGATTGCCGGTTGTATAGCACCGTCGCCGTCAGTGTCATCGTGATGGCCACCAGTGCCGCCATCGACAGCGCCCAGCGCACCGGCAGCGGCAGGCCGCGCGGGCGACCCTTTTTCTCGCCGTCGTCGGCCAGCTCGCGGGCCACGCCCACCAGCGCCTGGGCGAACTCCTCGCCGGTCTGGAAGCGCTTGTCGGGTTGTTTCTTCAGCGCGCGCTCGATGATCCGGCGCAGCGACAGCGGAAGATCGGGCCGCAGCTTGTCGAGCGCCGGCGGATCGGTCTTGGTGATCTTGTAGGCGACGCTGATCAGCGTGTCGCCGGCGAAGGGCAGGTGCCCGGTCATCAGCTGGTACAGCACGACGCCCGCCGAGAAGAGATCGGAGCGCGAATCGACCTTCTCGCCCAGCACCTGCTCGGGCGACATGTAGTGCGGGGTTCCGAGAACGTTGCCGATCTGCGTCTGTTGCGTGGCGTCGTTGGCATCGTTGCCGTCGATGCGGCAGATGCCGAAATCCGCCACCTTGATGACATTGGTGTCGTGCACCAGCATGATGTTGCCGGGCTTCACGTCGCGGTGGACGATGCCCTTCTTGTGCGCGTAGTCGAGCGCGCGCGCCAACTGGATGCCGATCTCGACGATGTCCTTGGTCGACAGGTCCTTCTTGCCCTTCAGTTCCTCGGCCAGCGTCTGGCCCTCCACCAGCTCCATCGCGATGTATGGATGACCCTGGTCCTCGCCCACGTCGAACACGGTGACGATGTTGGGGTGGGAGAGCACCCCGGCGCCCTTGGCCTCGCGCAGGAAGCGGGTGTGATACTCGCTGTCGAGCCGCAGCTGGGCCTTCAGCAGCTTGATCGCCAGCGTGCGGTTAATGTCGGGATCGTAGGCGCGATACACGCTGGCCATCGCGCCTTCGCCGATCAGATCGCGAATCTGGTAGCGGCCTAGCCGCTCTGCCGGTGCATGCGTGTCGATGGTCGTTGTCCTGTGGCGCCGTCCAGACGGGCGTGTACCCGGCCTGGCGTGGCGTCGAGTATGCCAGAAGCATGCGTCTTCGCGGGAGTGGCGGCGTCAGCGCCGCCCGGATTCGGCGTCGAGCAATGCAAGTGTGGTGGCCACCGCATTGGCGAGCTCGGTGACCCCGTCGATCTCCTCCCGGTCAAAGCTCTCGATGTAATCGTGCTCGCCAGCGACGAGAAAGCCTTGCAAATGACCCCGGATGCGCAACGGCCACACCATCGGCGCATTCACCACCGACGCGAGTTCGTCCGCCTCGACCGGTACGTGCGTGGCCAGCAACTGCGCTACCACCACGTCGGTGGCGGGCACGCGATCCGGGAAACGGGAGTCATGCGCCGCGACGCGCCTGAAGTCGCCGTCGGCCTGATGCCGGTAGAGCGCGCTGCCGTGCGTGGCGAACAGCGCGTCGAACCGCTCGACCAGCGCGTTCTCGAGTTGCCGGGCATCCTCGCAGGCCGCAAGCTCGTCGGCCAGTGCGGCCAGCGCCAGCCGGTGCTGGTGCGTGTTGCGGGCGAAGCGCGCCTCCAGCGCGTGCTCGATGCGTTTCTGGCTGACCGCCAGCACGGCTGCTACCGCCGCGGCGATCGCCAGTGCGAGCTCGAAGGTCAGCGCCTTCTGGCCCACCAGGTAGATCCCGATCAGTGCCTTGCCTGTCGCCAGCACCCCCACGACGACGAGGGTGGCCAGCACCAACCACACATGGCGCCGGTTGCGGTGGTCGGCCATCCGGCGCGCGAAGTGACGGCGCCAGCCATGGAGGCGGGCACGGCGGTTGGTGGCCGGCCACGGTTTTGCGTCGGTGTGCGGTGAGTGGTCCTTCATGGCCCTTGGCGTGCCGCGTCAAAGGCTCCATGGCGGCGAATCGAGCTTAGCATGCGCCTCCGTGCGTTTCGTCGACCCGGCGCACCGCTACGTCGCGAGGCGCAGGCGGCCGACATCGGCGCCGTGCACGCGGCGTCCTGCAATCGGGCGGTTGGTATCATGGTGGACAATTGACCATGCGTGGACCTTCCAGAGTGCGTCGCTCAGGGGGGCGCCGATGCGATGGCCGCGAACGGGCTTGAGGCGCCGAGCGCCGCTTTGGCGCTGTTGGCGCGACTTTCGGTGAAGGACTGATGCCGTGAATACGATCCTTCCACTTCTGGAGAACATGCGTTGACTGCCGGTGACTCACTCGTAAAACCGTTCGCTTCGCCGGATGCGACACTGGGACGGCTCGATGCCGCGGCGACCGCGACCGTCATTGCGGCGGCGTCGGATGTCGCGTTGATCCTCGATCGGGATGGCGTCATCCGCGACCTCGCGTTCGGCAGCACGGAACTTTCGAAGGAAGACTTCGCGCACTGGCTGGGTCGTCCGTGGTCGGAGACCGTCACCCTCGATAGCCGGCCGAAGATCGAGGCGCTGTTGCGCGATGCCGCGGCCCATACGGCGCCACGTTCGCGCCAGGTCAATCATCCATCGCCGCGCGGCGTCGACCTGCCGGTGTCCTATTCCGCGATCCAGGTCGGTACCGAAGGCCGGGTCGTGGCCGTCGGCCGCGATCTTCGTTCCATTGCAGCGCTGCAGCAGCGCCTGGTCGAAGCCCAGCAATCGATGGAGCGCGACTACTGGCGACTGCGGCATGTGGAAACGCGCTATCGGTTGCTGTTCAAGTTGGCCTCCGAGGCCGTGCTGATCGTCGATGCCGGCACGCTGAAGGTTGTCGAGGCCAATCCTTCGGCCGCGCAATGCGTGAGCGCCGGCGAACGGCGCCTGCCCGGTCGCGCGTTGCTTGAGCTCTTCGATACCGAAGGCGCTGCCGCTGTGCAGACGATGCTGGCTAGCGTCCGCGTAGCGGGCCGCGCTGACGATGTCCGCGCGCGCCTCGGCGATCGCGCGCAACAGTTCGTCGTGTCGGCATCGCTGTTCCGGCACGAAAACACGTCGCTGTTCCTGATCCGGCTGTCCAATGTGCCCGCCGATGCGGTGGCCTCCGCGCTGCCGCAATCGAAGGCAGCGCTGCTGGCAGCCATCGCCGAAGGCGCCCCCGACGCGATGGTGGTCACGCAGGCCGACGGCCGCGTGCTGGCCGCCAATGCGGCGTTCGTCGAATTGGCGCAACTCGCCACGGAGGAGCAGGCGCGTGGCGAATCGCTCGAGCGCTGGCTGGGCCGGCCGGGGGTGGATCTCAATGTAATGCTGACCAACCTGCGCCAGCACGGCAGCGTGCGCCTCTTCGCCACGACGTTGCGCGGCGAGTATGGCGCCGACGCCGAGGTCGAGATCTCCGCGTCCTCCATCGCGCAGGCGGACGAACCGTGCCTCGGCTTCACGATCCGCAATGTCGAGCGGCGCCTGCAGACCGACGCCCGCGCCGGCCGCGAATTGCCGCGCTCTGTGGACCAGTTGACGGAGCTGGTGGGCCGCGTGCCCCTGAAGGAGCTGGTCCGCGAGGCGACGGACCTGATCGAGCGCCTGTGCATCGAGGCCGCGCTCGAACTCACGCAGGACAACCGCGCGTCCGCCGCCGAGATGCTGGGATTGAGCCGGCAAAGCCTGTACGTGAAGCTGCGCCGCTACGGAATGGGCGACCTGGCCGACAGCGACACCTAGTGCACTTGTAGTGCCGCGGCCTGCGCCCTGCCGTTGTAATGCTTGTCCGCGTTGTAGCTGCCGGACGTGTAGTAGCGTGGGAACGGTACGAAAACACGTTATCCAATTACGTGGGTGGCCAGTTCAAGGCGGGCGATCTGGTTGCGGTGCACTTCGTCCGGCCCGTCGGCAAAGCGCAACGAGCGTGCCTGCGCATAGAAGAACGCCAGCGGCACGTCGTCGGACACGCCCGCGGCGCCATGGACCTGGATGGCCCAGTCGATCACCTGGCAGGCCACATTGGGCGCCACGACCTTGATCATCGCGATGTCCTTGCGCGCCGCCTTGTTGCCGGCGGTGTCCATCTTCCACGCGGCGTGCAGCACGAGGAGCCGCGCCTGGTCGATCAGAATGCGCGACTGCGCAATCCGCTCCTGCGTCACCGTGCGGTCGGCCACGGTCTTGCCGAACGCCGTGCGTGTGGCGGCGCGATGACACATCAGCTCCAGCGCACGTTCGGATTGCCCGATGAGGCGCATGCAGTGATGGATGCGGCCGGGGCCGAGGCGCCCTTGCGCGATTTCGAAGCCGCGGCCTTCGCCCAGCAGCATGTTGGTGGCCGGTACGCGCACGTTGTCGAAGTCGAACTCGGCGTGGCCGTGCGGCGCATCGTCGTAGCCGAATACGGAGAGCGTGCGCAGCATCGACACGCCCGGCGTATCCACGGGCACCAGGATCATCGATTGCCGCCGGTAACGGTCCTCGTTCTGGGGATCGGATTGGCCCATCAGGATCAGGATGCGGCAACGCGGGTCCGGTCCGCCGGTGGTCCACCACTTGCGGCCGCGGACGATGTAGTGGTCGCCGTCCTTCGTGATCGACGCGGCGATGTTGGTCGCATCGCTCGACGCCACGTCGGGCTCGGTCATCGCAAAGGCGGAACGGATCTCGCCGTTCAGCAGCGGCGTCAGCCAGCGCACCTGCTGCTCCGGCGTGCCATAGCGAACAAGCACTTCCATGTTGCCGGTGTCGGGCGCGTTGCAGTTGAAGACCTCGGGCGCGATCCACGACCGACCCATGATCTCGCACAGCGGCGCGTATTGCGCATTGGTCAGCCCCGCGCCCAGCGTGGACTGCGGCAGCCACAGGTTCCACAACCCGACCGCACGCGCGCGCACTTTCAGGTCCTCCATGATGCGCGTGGCGATCCATGGGTTGCCGGCACGCCGGTTCGCCTCGACCTCGGCCGCGTAGACCGCTTCGGCCGGATAGACATGCTCGGTCATGAACCGGGTCAACTTCTGCTGCAGGTCACGGATGCGGTCGTCGTGATTGAAGTCCATCGTGAAATTCCTCAGTGATCGTCGCGCTGCGCCATCGCCCACGCGACATCGGCCACCAACCGAGCCTTGCCCCCGGTGGCGATGGCATCGTCGCTGGCGGCGTTGCCGTGATGCGCGCGGGCCAGCACGCCGTGCAGGATGGCCGCGATGCGAAACATGTTGAAGATGAGATAGAACTCGAAATTGTCGACGCCACGGCGGCCGGTTCGTTGGCAATACGCTGCAACATACTGCGCTTCGGACGGGATGCCGAGCATGGGCAGGTCGACGTCGGCGATACCGCGGAATTGCGTGGACGTGAGACGCCACGCCATGACCTGGTAGGCAAGATCGGAGAGCGGATGCCCCAACGTCGACAGTTCCCAGTCGAGCACGGCCAGTATGCGTGGCTCGGTCGGATGGAAGATCACGTTGTCGATCCGGTAGTCGCCGTGCACGATGGTCGTTTCATCGGCGGCCGGGCAGTGCAGCGGCAACCATTCGATCAGCCGGTTCATGGCCGGAATGGGGTCGATGCCCGCTGCGGCATATTGCTTCGACCAGCGCGCAATCTGGCGCTGGATGTACTGCCCGTGCCGGCCGAAGTCCGTCAGTCCGGCGGCGTCGATATCCACTTGATGCAACGCGGCCAGGACCCGATTGAGTTCATCGTAGTGGGCGGCGCGCGCGTCGCGGGTCATGCCCGGCAACGTTGGATCCCACAGCACGCGGCCTTCCACATAATCCATCACATAAAACGCAGTGCCGATCGTGGCAGTGTCCTCGCACAGTGCCACCATCCGCGGTACCGGGACGCCGGATGACGCCAGCGCCGCCATCACGCGATACTCGCGGTCGATCGCATGGGCGGAGGGCAGCAGCGCGCCGGAGGGTTTGCGCCGCAACACGAAGCGTCCCGCGCTGGTGTCGACGCGATACGTCGGGTTCGATTGCCCCCCCTGGTACTGCCGGATAGCGGTGACGCGGGTCGCGGCGCCCAGTACACCCTGCAGATACGCGTCGACGCTGCCGGCGTCGAGCGGCTGCAGCGGCGCCACCAGCCGCGCGCCGGGATTGGCGCCGTTGTCAGACAATCGTGCAGCCGCCATCGACGACCAGCGCGTGTCCGGTGACGTGCCGCGACGCCTCCGACGCGAGGAACACGACGCTGCCCTTCAGGTCGTCGTCGTTGCCAAGGCGGCCCAGCGGGGTCAGGTCGATCACCGCACGGTCGATGCGTTCCAGCACGGTCTTCGTCATCTTCGACGGAAAGAAGCCCGGGCAGATCGCATTCACGTTGATGTTGTGGCGGCCCCACTCGGCGGCCAGCGCGCGCGTGAGATTGACCAGCGCGCCCTTGCTGGTGTTGTACGCGATGGTCTGCATCTCCCACGCCGGCGGATTGCCGAAGAGCCCGGCGATCGAGGCAATGTTGATGATCTTGCCGGTGCGCCGGGGGATCATCGAGCGCTTGCCCACTTCGCGCGACAGCGCGAACTGCGCATCGATATTCAATGCCATCACCTTGCGCCAGCCGTCGTCGGGGTAATCCTCGGCCGGTGCCGCCCAATTGGCGCCCGCGTTGTTGACGAGGATGTCGATCTGTCCCCATGCATCGAGCACGCTATCGACGATGCGCACGACCGTACCGGGCTCTACAAGATCGCCGGCGACGACCATGCAGTCGATGCCCTGTGCCACGAGGCCCGCGCGCGCGACCTCGAGTTCATTGGCCTTGCGTGCCACGAGGGCCACGCGCGCGCCCATTTCGCCCAACGCCGTGGCCATCGTGAGGCCAAGCCCTCGTGAGCCACCGGTGACCACGGCCACCTTGCCGGCGAGATCGAAGAGTTGCTGCACACCCATGTGCCAAGCTCCTTGTGCGTGACTACTGCCCCTTCGCGGCTTCGCCTTGCTGGCGCAAGGCGCTCAACGACGCATTCAGCGTCAGCGCTTCCGGGTCGATATGGACGTGCAACAACGCGAGACGCCCGGCCGCTACAGCACGTTCGAAGGCCGGCGCGAACTCCTCGGTGGTGCGCACGGTCTCCCCGTGCCCGCCATGCGCGCGCGCCAGCGCCGCAAAATCCGGATTGACAATGCTGGTGCCGGACACGCGCGCGGGATAGTTGCGCTCCTGATGCATCCGGATCGTGCCGTACATCGCGTTGTCGATCACGATGAAGATCACCGGCAGCCCGTACTGCGCTGCAGTGGCCAATTCCTGGCCGTTCATCTGGAAGCAGCCATCGCCGTTCCAGGAGATGACCATGCGCCCGGGATGCACGGCCTTGGCGGCCACGGCCGCCGGCACCGCGTAACCCATGGCGCCGGAGTAGGGGGCCAGTTGCGTGCGAAAGCCGCGATAGCGGAAGAGCCGATGCAGCCACACCGTGTAGTTGCCCGCGCCATTGGTCAGGATCGCATCGTCGGGCAGTCGCGCGTCAAGCCACTCCATCACCGCCCACATGTCCACGGGGCCGGGCACCGGCTTGCGCACGCGCCACGCGTCGAAGTCTGCATGGGCTTGCGCCGATTGCGCGGCCCATGCCGGACGCAATGCCGGCGCCGTGGCATTCATCGCGGCGAGAAAGAGGCCCGGTTCGGCAGCAATCGCGAGATCGGGCTGGTAGACGTGGCCAAGTTCATCGGGGGAGGGATGCACATGCACCAGTGACTGCCGCGCGACCGGCACCTCGAGCAAGGTGTACGCGCCGGTCGTCATCTCGCCGAGCCGTTCGCCGATCACCAGCAGCAGATCCGCGGCGCGCACGCGCTTGGCCAGCGCGGGATTGATGCCGATGCCGACATCGCCGGCGTACTGCGGGTGGCGGTTGTCGAAGAGGTCCTGCGACCGAAACCCGCACGCGACGGGCAGGCCGGTGGATTCCGCGAACACGCGCAAGGCATGGCAGCCAGCGGCGGACCAGCGCGCGCCACCCACCAGTACCAACGGCCGCTCCGCCGTCGCGAGCCGACGTTGCAGGGCCGCTATCGCGTCCGGCCCGGGCGCCGCAGGCACCGCTTCGACGCGCGGCGCGTCGGCGCAGCGTGCATGCGCGGTCAGCATATCTTCCGGCAGGGCCAGCACGACCGGCCCCGGACGTCCGGAGACTGCGAGCCGCCAGGCGCGCGCGATATATTCCGGGATGCGCTCCACCTGATCGATCTGCGCCGCCCACTTGGCCACACTGCCGTACATGCGCCGATAGTCGACCTCCTGGAAGGCTTCGCGATCGACCATGTCGCGGCCCACCTGGCCCACGAACACGATCAGCGGCGTGGAATCCTGCATCGCGGTATGAATGCCGATCGCGGCGTTCGATGCACCCGGCCCGCGCGTGACGAAGACGACGCCTGGCCTCCCGGTGAGCTTGCCGAAGGCTTCACCCATGAACGCCGCGCCGCCTTCGTTGCGGCAGATGACGAACTGCAGGCGGTCGCCGACGTCATGCAAGGCGTCGAGGACCGCCAGGTAGCTCTCACCGGGGACGCCGAATGCATGCGTGGCGCCTTGCGCGAGGATGCTCCCCACCAGAATTTCACCACCGGTACGAAGGGGTCGGTCGGACATCAGCAGTCGCTTCGAAAAAATTGAGGTCAGCGGCCGGCGACCAGGTCTTCGCGCTTCAGCAGGAAGACGCTGTCGTCGGAGGAGGCGGTCTGCAACCAGACAAACGGCAGGCGTGGAAACGCGGCCTCGGTGGCGGCGCGGCCATTGCCGACCTCCACCACCAGCGTGCCCTCGTGGTCGAGAAAGCGCGGGGCATCCTTCAGCAACGTGCGCACGGCGTCGAGCCCGTCGTCGCCGCCGGCCAGCGCCAGCGTGGGTTCGTGCCGGTACTCAGCCGGCAGCGCCGACATCGACATCGCCGTGACATAGGGCGGATTGCTGATGATGAGGTTGTAGTTTTTCTCGGGCAGGTTGGCGAAGAGGTCCGAGCGAATGAGATTGACGCGATCGGCGAGGCCGTAATCACTGACATTGCGCTGGGCCACCGCCAACGCCTCAGCAGAAAGATCCACCGCATCGACGTCGGCGGCGGGATACGCATGCGCCATCAGGATGGCGAGGCAACCCGATCCGGTGCACATGTCGAGTACGGATTGCACGTCGTCCGGCGGTCCGACGAAACTCCGAAGCCCCGGACCCAGCAATTCGGCGATGAACGATCGCGGCACGATCACGCGTTCGTCGACGTAGAACCGGAAGTCGCCGAGCCACGCCTCGCGCGTCAGGTAGGCGGCGGGCACCCGGTCTTCGATGCGCCGCGTGAAAAGCTGCGCCAGCGATTGCCGCTCCGCCTGCGTGAGCCGTGCATCAAGGAACGGTTCGAGGCGGTCGAGTGGCAGGTGCAACCCGTGCAGCAGCAGGTAGGCGGCTTCGTCGTAGGCCTGCGCGCTGCCATGGCCGAAGGCGAGGCCCGCTTCGGTGAAGCGGGACACCGCCCAGCGCAGCCAGTCGCGCAGCGTCTCGAGTTCGTTCGCGGGGACGGCGCTCATGCCGAGGGCTCCGTCGGCAGCAGCAAGCGCTCGAGGATGCCGCGATAGATCGCCGACAGGGGCTCGAGATCCGCGATCAGCACGCGTTCGTTGAGCTTGTGGATCGTGGTGTTGACCGGACCCAGCTCGACAATCTCGCCGCAGATGTCCGCGATGAAGCGGCCGTCGGAGGTGCCGCCGGTGCAGGAGAGTTCCGTGGCACGGCCGGTGACGCTGCGGATCGAGGCTTCGGCAACGTCCACCAATTTACCCCGCGCGGTCAGGAACGGCTTGCCCCATCCCGTCCACTTGAGGTCGTAGTCGAGGCCGTGGCGGCGCAGCACCTCCTCGAAGCGCTGCACGAGCGATTCGCGCGTGCTGGCCGTCGAGTAGCGAAAATTGAACATCACCTCCAGCGTGCCGGGGATGACATTGTTGGCGCCGGTACCGGCATGAATGTTCGAGCACTGCCACGTCGTGGCCGGAAAGTATTCGTTGCCAGCATCCCACGTAGTGGCGGCCAGTTCGGTCAACACGGGCGCCGCCAGGTGGATGGGATTGCGCGCCAGATGCGGATACGCGATGTGCCCCTGCACGCCTTTGACCGTCAGCGTGCCGGAGAGCGTGCCGCGGCGGCCGTTCTTGATCATGTCACCGAGCAGGTCCACCGATGAAGGTTCTCCCACGATGCAGTAGTCGAGGCGCTCGCCGGCGGCGGCCAGCCGTTCGACGACCTTGACGGTACCGTCCACAGACGGACCTTCCTCGTCCGACGTGATCAGCAGGGCAATGGAGCCGCGCGCATCCGGATGCGCGGCGACAAAGGCCTCGATGGCGGTCACGAACGCGGCGATGGAGCCCTTCATGTCGGCGGCGCCGCGCCCGTACAGATAACCATCGCGTTGCGTGGGGACGAAGGGATCGGAATCCCATTGCGCCAGCGGGCCGGTGGGCACGACGTCGGTATGTCCGGCAAAGCAGATCAGCGGACGCGCATTGCCGCGGCGCGCCCACAGGTTGGTCACGCCGTTGATGACGATCGTTTCGCAGTCGAACCCGAGCGGGGTGAGACGCGCGCGCAGGTATTGCTGGCAGCCGGCGTCATCCGGCGTGACGGAACGCAGCGCAATCAGTTCCCGGGCGAGCGCAAGTGTAGGCAGGGCAGCGGTATCCATCGTCCTCAGTTTAACAAATCGGACGAAGCTGCCGTCCCGCGTGCGACGATCAATGCGCGCGGTCGAGGAGCTCGGTGTTGATGGTCATCGTGCCGAAGTCCGCGCTGGGCCGCTGCCGTTCGGCTTCACTGCCGGACGTTTCCGCCGCCACGCGCGACGACGGGCTGTTCTGGTTGATCTGCCAGGCGAGATTGGTGGGCGAATCTGACCCGATCATGGCTTCGTCGTAGCTGATGACGCCATCGATGTAGAGCTTGCACAGCGCCTGCTCGAAGGTCTGCGAGCCCGGATAGAGCGACTGCTCCATCGCTTCCTTGATCTGCGCGAACTCGCCGTTCTTGATCAGCTCGGCGATCAGCGAGGTGTTGAGCAGGATCTCCACAGCCGGCTGCAGTTCGCCGTCGAGGTTGCGCACCAGGCGCTGGCAGATGATCGCCCGCAAGCCGATCGACAGATCGGAGAGCACCGCCGAGCGCGCATCGTGCGGGAAGAGATTGATGATCCGCGACAGCGCGTGGTAGCTGTTGTTGGCGTGGATCGTGGTGAGGCACAGGTGGCCTGTCAGCGTATGCAGCAGCGCCTGCTGCATCGTGTCCTTGTCGCGCACTTCGCCGATCATGATGAGGTCGGGCGCCTCGCGCAGCGCATTCTGCAGTGCGGACGTGTAGTTGACGGTGTCCACGCCGATCTCGCGCTGGTTGATCACGCTCTGCTTGTGCTCGAACAGGTATTCGATCGGGTCCTCGATGGTCAGGATGTGGCCCGGCTTCGACGCATTGCGATGGTCGATCATCGCCGCCAGCGTGGTCGACTTGCCCGACCCGGTGGCGCCCGCCACCAGCACCAGTCCGCGCTTTTCGGTGACGAGGTCGAGCAGCACCGACGGCAGCTTCAGCATGTCGAAGGGCGGCACATTGCTGCGCACGTATCGGATCACCAGCGAGATCGTGCCACGCTGGCGAAAAATGTTGACGCGGAAGTTGCCCACACTGCGGTCGAGATGGGAGAGGTTCATCTCCATCGTGTTCTCGAACTCGCGCGCCTGCTCCTTCGTCATCAGCTCGTAGGCGATGCGGCGCACCGTGTCGATGTCCATCGGCTGCGTGGACACCGGCTGCACAACGCCATTCACCTTGAGGTTGATGGGGGCGCCACATGAAATGAAGAGATCCGAGGCCTGTTTTTCGGCCATCAGCTTGAACAAGCGGTCGAGGTACATGAACGTCCCTTCGTCGTGGCGGCTGCGACGCCGTTCCGCCTGGCGTCCCGGGGGCGATTTGGGGACGGTTTTGTGGCGGTACAATTCGCCGTGCATCGACCTTGATCCAAGGTCGCCAAGCTCCATGATAATGTCATGAATTGACGGTGTTTTCCAGTTTCGCCGCCAATCCCGCAACCTGTTGCATTCCTTAAAGCAATTTCCATGCTTGCAATCATCGGCGGCAGTGGACTGACCCGCCTCTCAACGCTGGCCGTCGCCCACCGCGAAGTGGTACGCACTCCTTACGGCGATCCCTCGTCCACGCTGCTGTTCGGCGAGGTGGCTTCCTGCCCGGTGGTTTTCCTCGCTCGGCACGGCCATGGGCACACGATTCCGCCACATCGCGTCAACTACCGCGCCAACCTCTGGGCGCTGAAGGAGAAGGGCGCCACCGCCATCGTGGCCGTGGCTTCTGTCGGCATCATCAGCGGGGGCAAGCCAGGCGACCTGCTGCTGCCGATCCAGCTCATCGACTACACATCGGGACGCGAAGCCACGTTCTTCGATGGTGGCGACCGGCAGGTGGTGCACGTCGACTTCACGCATCCGTACACGCCGCAATTGCGCGCCCGCTGCCTCGATGCGGCGGCCAACGCCGGCATCGCGCTGGCCGACGGCGGCGTCTACGGTGCGGTCAACGGCCCGCGCCTCGAGACCGCCGCGGAGATCGACCGGATGGAACGCGACGGCGCCACGCTGGTCGGCATGACGGGCATGCCGGAGGCCGCGCTGGCGCGCGAAGCGGGTCTGCCCTACGCGGCCATTTGCGTAGCGGTGAATCATGCGGCCGGGCGCGCCGACAGCTCGCAGCAGATTTCGATGCAGGGCATATCGGGGGTACTGGAGACGGCGATGAGTGAAGTGCGACGCCTGCTCGATCACGTGGCCCCTTGTATCGGAGCCGCGCCATGATCCGCGAAGTGCTGCGCATAGGCGACCCGCGGCTCTTCGAACGGGCGCGCGAAGTCGAGCATTTCGGCACGCCGGAGTTGGCCGCGCTGATCACCGACATGCGTGACACGATGGCGGCCCTGAATGGCGCGGGACTGGCGGCACCGCAGATCGGCGTGCCGCTGCGCGTCGTGATCTTCGGCATGGAGCGCAATCCGCGCTATCCGGATGCCGAACCCATTCCCTACACGGAACTCGTGAATCCGGTCCTCACCCCCTTGAGCGGCGACATGGAAGACGGCTGGGAAGGGTGTTTGTCAGTGCCGGGGTTTCGTGGCGTCGTGGCCCGCTATACGAAGCTCCGCTATCGCGGCCGCGATCCGGCCGGCGGCGTCATCGATCGCACCTGCGATGAATTTCACGCCCGCGTGGTGCAGCACGAGTGCGATCACCTGGATGGCATCCTCTACCCGATGCGCATCACCGACATGCGCAACTTCGGGTTCACGGAGGTGCTGTTCCCGGAGCTTGCGGGTGTGGACGGCGACGATTGAGATTGCTCGCCTGTAGCGGCATCGTTTCCCTGTAGGCGAGGCTTCAGCCTCGCAGGTTCACCGCCGGCAAACCCGCGAGGCTGAAGCCTCGCCTACGAAGCATTTGAATCGCCCCGGCAAACCCGCGAGGCTGAAGCCTCACCTACGAAGCATGTCAAACGCCCCGGCAAACCCGCGAGGCTGAAGCCTCGCCTACGAAGCATGTGAATCACCGCGGTACACCCGCGAGGCTGAAGCCCTCGCCTACGAAGCTTCCGGCACCGGTGACTTCAATTCCTCGTACAGCGCCGTTTCAAGGCGCAGCAGCGCCTGCTCGTCATGTAGTCGCGCGCCTTCGATCAGGAAAACATCCTCGGCCCGCTCGCCCAACGTGTTGATTTTGGCGCTGGTCACGCTCACGTTGGCCCGCGCCAGCGTGTACGCGATGCGTGCCAGCAGGCCGGGCCGGTCGCCCGCCACCACCTCGAGGATGTAGTGCGTGCCCTTGTCGTCGGGAAAGATCTGCACTTCGGGCGTGAGCGGATAGTGCTTCAGCTGGCGTGAGATCCGGCCTTCGGTCGGCGGCAGCAGCGGTGGGTGCAGTTCCAAGAGGCGGGTCAGTTCGTACTCGATGTACTGGATCGTTTCCCGGTAGCTGGGATTGGACTCGCGCGTATCGTGCAGCGTGAAGGTGTCGAGCGCATAGCCCGCCCGGCTGGTATGGATTCGCGCCTCGAGAATCGAAAGCCCGGCGCGGCCGAAGAAGCCGCACAGGCGGGCGAAGAGTTCCGGCTGGTCCGGCATGTAGACGAAGACCTGCAGCCCCGCCCCGTCGCGCGCGAGACGCGCCTTGACGACCGGGGTGGGCGACTCGACGCGCCAGTACAGGTGTCGTGCGTGCCACGCGATCTCGTCCGCGCTGTGCCGCTGGAAGTACGGCGAGTCGAGGTGCCGCCACAGCGCCCGTTCGGCATCGTTCGGCACCGCGTAGAGCCGCAGCAGCCGCAGGGCTTCGTTGCGGCTGGCCTCCACGCTGTCCATGATCGTGCGCGTGGCCGACGTGCCTGCCAGCACCGCGCGCGCAGCGTGATAGAGATCCTCGAGCAGCTTGCCCTTCCACGCATTCCACACCTTGGGACTGGTACCGCGGATATCGGCCACCGTCAGCAGATAGAGCGCCGTGAGCTTGCGTTGCGTGCCCATCTTGCGCGCGAAGCCGGCGATGACGTCGGGGTCGGACAAATCCTGCTTCTGGGCGGTGGCCGACATCACGAGGTGATCGGCCACCAGCCACGCGACCAGGTCGGCGTCGTCGGGCGCGAGCCCGTGCTCGCGGCAAAACCGGCGCGCATCGCGCGCGCCCAGCGCGGAGTGGTCGCCGCCACGGCCCTTGGCGATGTCGTGGAACAGCCCGGCAAGATAGAGCACCTCGCGCCGCGGGAAGTCGGCGATCAGGCGCGAACACAGCGGATATTCGTGCGCGTGCTGGGCTTCGGTGAAGCGCCGCAGGTTGCGAATCACCATCAGGATGTGCTCGTCCACCGAGTACACGTGGAAGAGATCGTGCTGCATCTGGCCGACGATGCGCCCGAACACCGGCAGGTAGGCGCCCAGGATGCCGAAAAGATTCATCCGGCGCAGTTCGTGCAGCAGGCCGCGCTCGTTCCGGAACAGCGCCATGAAGCGCGCGCGGTTGGCGGGATCGCGCCGGAACTTGCCGTCGATCAGGCGCTTGTCGCGCCACAATGCACGCAACGTGCGCGCGGACATGCCCTTCAGGTCGCGATGCTTCTGCAGCATCAGGAACGCATCGAGCACGGCGGATGGCCGGCGGATGAACACGCCGTCATCCACGATGTCGAGCAGCTCGTCGACCTGCTGGAACTCCGCGTCGATGGCGACCGGAGACGTGGCAGCGGGATACAGCGATGCGTGCAGGTTCTGCAGCAGGATGGTGTTGACCTGCCGCACCAGCTTGGCGGCGCGGAAGTAGCGCTGCATCAATTGCTCGGTGGCGCGCTTGGCCGGCGTATCGGCGAGACCGAGCTGCCTCGCCAGCGCGCCCTGCACGTCGAACACCAGCCGGTCCTCGCGCCGGTTCATCAGGTAGTGCAGGCGCACGCGCAACGCACCGATGAGGCGCTCCTGCCGCGACACCGCCCGCGCCTCGCCGATCGTCAGCAGGCCATTGCGGGCCAGCTCGCGCCAGTTGCGGCCAAGTCCGGCAGCACGGGCGATCCACAGCACGGAGGACAAGTCGCGCAAGCCGCCCGGGCTTTCCTTGACATTGGGTTCGAGGTTGTAGATCGCGTCCTGGTATTTCAAATGCCGTTGCTGCTGCTCCAGTGCCTTGGCTGCGAAAAACGCCCGGATGTCCATGCCGGCCGCAAAGCGTCGCTGGAACTGACGATACAGCCGGCGCGACCCGGCCAGCAGCCGATGCTCGAGCAGGCTGGTCTGGATGGTCACGTCAGCGCGCATCTCGACGTCGCACTCATCGAGCGTGCGTACCGCGTGCGACAACTCGATGCCGATATCCCAGAGGGCGGCGAAGAAGCGCTCGATCGCTGCGGTGGGCACCGGTTCTTCCGCCGGCAGCACGATCAGCACATCGACATCGGAATGGGGAAAGAGCTGCCCACGGCCGTAGCCGCCGACGGCAAGTGCGGCCAGGCCCTCCGGCATTGCGCATTGCGCGAACACTTCGCGCAGGATGCCGTCGACGAGGCGCGCGTGCGCCCGCAACAGGCGGGGGGTGTCAGGCTTG
>JBBQEY010000050.1:0-17446 GCA_038321425.1 Burkholderiales bacterium
GTCGCCTACCTGACCGGCAGGCGGGAGTTCTGGGGACTGCCGCTGCGCGTGACCGCCGACGTGCTGATCCCGCGTCCGGAAACGGAGACGTTGGTCGAGCTGGCGCTGGCGCGACTGCCGGTGGATGCCGATGTGCGCGTACTCGATCTCGGCACCGGTTCAGGTGCGATTGCGCTGGCACTGGCACACGAGCGGCCGCGTGCGCGCGTCGTCGCTACCGACGTATCGGCGGCGGCGCTGGATGTTGCGCGGGCCAATGCGGCGCGGTTGGCGATTCGCAATGTGACGTTCATCGCGTCGGACTGGTACGACACGGTGGGCGCCGAGCCATGCGACCTGATCGTCAGCAATCCGCCGTATATCGCCGGCGGCGACCCGCATCTTGCGGAAGGCGATGTTCGCTTCGAGCCTTCGAGCGCGTTGACGCCAGGAGGTGATGGGTTGGATGCACTGCGCGCGATCATCAACGGCGCGTCCGATCGACTGGTGGCGGGCGGTGCGCTGCTTGTCGAGCATGGCTACGACCAGCGCGATGCGGTTGCCGCGCTATTGAAGGCGGCGTGTTTCACGCAATTGATCGCGGCCCGCGATCTTGCCGGCCATTGGCGCGTCGCCGGGGGCGAAGCCGGCGCCTCGATCGGCCATCCGGCTCGTGGTGTCCAGCCCGGAAACCTGCACGATCCCGTAGACACCGGGCCGCCCATCGGACGCGAAGTCTGGTAATGGCGCGTCCGGCAGTCCCCGATGCCGGCGACATCGTTTTAGATTCGCGCGTTGATCGGCGCGTGACGTGCCCGGTCAGCGCCGCTCATGTCGAATGACGTTGAAACCCCGCGCTCCGCCGCAAGTCGATGCCCAATACTATCGCGCGTGCTCCACCAAGAAGCTGGCGGAGCTGGCCGAGAGCTCATCAGCAGCAGCTGTTGGAGGTTTTGACGGGAATGCCGACGGCCTTGCCTGAAGCATTCGAACTCGTTCCGCAACGACTCGGCCCACAACGACCGGCCTGCACCGCAACTGGCTCGTCAATGGTGATGAGCGCAGAGGTTTCGATGTCGCAGCAACTGCCGCCCGCGTCGCCAAGGTTGGAGCTGCAGACGCCCGTTTCCGGCAGCACGAGCTCGACGCGATCCGCCGCTTCCATATCGCCGGCAATGGCAGCAACCACCGACCGCGCCTGTTCAAACCCGGTGGTCATCAGAAACGTCGGGGCGCGCCCATAGGATTTGACGCCGATGATGTAGAGGCCGGGCTCGGGATGCGAAAGCTCGCGATGCCCGTGCGGGCGGACGGTACCGCAACTGTGCAGATTGGGATCGATCAGTGGACCCAACGCATCGGCCGATTCAAGCCAGGGATCGAAGCGGGTGCGCAGTTCGCTGGTCAGCGCCAGATTCGGGCGTTGCCCGGTGGCGCAGATCACTTCATCGATGCCCTCGACCCGCTTCTTCGTTCCGTCCGCGCCGATGGCGTGAACGATCAGCTTGCCATCGCGACGACTCACCGCGGAAATCCGGAAATCCGTAACCATATCCAGGCGACCACTTTCCTGCAGCTTGCGAAGTTCCGTTCCAAGTCGGCCGCGCGCCGGTAGCGCATCGGCATCGCCGCCACCAAACACTCGCGCGAGGTTGCTTCCGCGCACGGCCCAGATCAATTGGGTCTGGTCGTCCTGCTCCGCCAACGCCGCGAGCGTGAGCAAGGCATTGGCCGCGGAGTGGCCGGCGCCCACCACCATGACCCGCTTGCCTGCATAGCGCGAACGCGCACCACCGAGCACGTCGGGGATGCCGTAGTGAATCTGTGCAGCCGCTTCTTCCTCGCCAATGGCGGGAAGTCCGTTGGCCCCCAACGGATTAGGGCTGCCCCACGTCCCGGAGGCATCGATCACGGCCTGCGCGCGGACTTCCACTTCTCCGTCGGGCGTGGCCACACGGACAACAAAGGGAGCCTGGTCGCGGCCCTCGGTCTTGACCTTGTCGAAGCCGTCGCGCGTCACGGCGACCACGCGACTCTGCAAGCGGATGCAACGACTGACCTCAGGCAGTGCGGCAAAGGGGCGCAGGACTTTCTCGACAACATCGATCGCGAAGGGAAGCTCGTCGGGATCGGGCTCCTGCCAACCACCGGCCGTCAGCATCCTGGCCATCAACGCATCGATGTTGTACCGCCATGGCGAGAATAGTTGAACGTGACCAAAGTCGGTCAGACTGGCGCCAATCGAATCTCCGCCTTCGAGGATCAATGGCTCGATGCCGCGCTCGAGCAAATGCGCGGCAGCAGCCAACCCAACCGGCCCGGCGCCTATGACAACGACAGGAAACTCCGACTGAACAACGCTCTTCATACTCATCTCCATCGCGTTAGGCGGCGGCGTCAGCGCTTTCGGGCAGGACCGCACAGCAACTCGTGGTGGTAACACCGGCGTCCTTGCGCAAGGCGCGCAGCAGGAGACCGAGGGAATGATTGACCGATGCACGCTCTGACATTGATAGCCCGCCGATCACGCGCTCGGCGTGCGCTTCCAGTTGATCATTAAGTGCACGATGGCGACGCTTGCCCGCGGTCGTGAGGCTGACCAGCCAACTGCGCGAGTCGGCTGGATTGGGGGCCCTTGCGACCAGCCCCTCCGTGACCAGGCCATCGATCGCGCGACCAATCCAGCTCTTTTCGAGGCAAAGCCGCTTGCCCACTTCGCCGACCGGGATCGGCCCGGTGCGGGCCAGTTCGGTGATCACCTGGCACTGGGTCGGCGTCGTGCCGCAACAGTCGGCTGCGGTCCTTTGCGCGCGGGAGTACAGACGGGTCACTTCGCGGAGAAGACTTCCATCGATTTCGAGATTGGGTGTCATGGTGGCTACTAGCAACTATATTGACCGCATCCTATGTCGATCCACATTGGGTGTCAATTGCAACTAAATGCCCGTGAATCTAAAACAACTATTGTACTGTCACGAAACTGCAATCCCGCAGACGTAGGCTTGCGTAACAGTTCGATGCTGCTAGAATCATGGAAGCCTCAAAATGACCCGTAAGTCCATTGCGGCTGGCGCTACCGAGAGTCCCTGCGTGGCCTTGACGGGGGCGGCCTCAATCCGCACTTCCATCGAAAGCCATGAAGACACCGGAAGCACTCACAGCGCTAGCCGCACTGTCGCAGGATTCGCGACTCGGCATCTATCGCCTGCTGGTCCAGCACGGCCCGGCGGGACTGACCGTCGGGACCATTGCCGCGCGGATGGATGTGGCGGGCGCGACGCTTTCCTTCCACCTGAAGGAGCTGGCTCACGCGGGCATGGTGACGGCGCGCCAGGAGGGACGCTTTATTCACTACTCCGCCAACTACGCAGTAATGAACAGCCTGCTGGAGTACCTGACGGAGAACTGTTGTCAGGGACAGGCGTGCGCTGTCGAACGCAAGCCGAAAGCTCCAACGCAGCGCAAGCGCGCCTAGCGCTGCACTTCTCGATCCCCGTTTTGCGGTTGCTCTGCCCAATGTGGCAGCGACTGACGCATTCAACATTTCAGGATTAGAGGCTAACGATGACGGACAACAAAGTACCGAATGTGCTTTTCCTGTGCACCCACAATTCCGCGCGCAGCATCATGGCGGAGTCGATCATCAACTACGTCGGGCGCGGCAAGTTCAAGGGATTCTCGGCTGGCAGCCATCCTGGCACCGCGCCCAATCCGCTGGCCCTGGAAACGCTGAAGCACCTTCGCCTGCCCACGGAAGGCCTGTATAGCAAGGATTGGTTGGAATTCGAAAAGGCCGGTGCCCCACTACTCGATTTCGTCATCACCGTCTGCGACAACGCCGCGGGTGAGGTTTGTCCGGTGTGGCCGGGTCAGCCCATTACCGCCCACTGGGGCGTGGAAGATCCATCGCTGGCGGAAGGTACGCAGGACGCGAAGCTGAAGGCGTTCTCGGGTGCGGCACTCATCCTCAAACGTCGAATCGAGCTCTTCACCAGTCTCCCGCTAGCCAAGCTGGATCGATTGATGCTGACGAAGAAGATGCAGGACATCGGCAAGCAATGAGTCTTGCGCGTCGGTTCACCGCAGAGGCGCTGGGGACCGCCCTGCTTCTAGCGGTGGTCGTGGGCTCGGGAATCATGGGCGAGCGTTTGGCCGCCGGCAACAGCGCCATTGCGCTTCTCGCCAATAGTCTCGCCACCGGCTGCGGGCTCTATGTGCTCATCACCACACTCGGACCCATTTCGGGAGCGCACTTCAATCCCGCCGTGACAATATCGCTGGCGTTGATCGGTGAATTTCCCAGGCGGGAAGTTCTGCCCTACGTCATCGTGCAGATTCTGGGGGGGTTGTCGGGTGTCGTTGCCGCGCATTGGATGTTCGAACTGCCCGCCTTCAGTGCGTCGACCCATATCAGGACGGGACCCAGTCAGTGGTGGAGCGAGGGTGTGGCGACCTTTGGGTTGCTGGTCACGATTTGGCTAGGGGTGCGCGCGCGGCCAGCGTTGGTCCCGGTGCTGGTCGCCACGTACATCACGGCCGCGTACTGGTTCACGGCCTCGACCTCGTTCGCCAATCCGGCAGTGACGATCGCCCGCGCCACGACCAATACGTTTTCCGGCATCAATCCGGGTGACGTGGTCGGATTCATCGCCGCGCAGCTTGCCGGTGCCGTCGCGGCGGTGTTCTTCGCCCGTTGGCTGGCGGGGCCACTTTCCGCGGGCCGCGACGACTAGCTTTCGTCGTCGTGTTGTCCTGCCTTCAGCGCAAACCTAACTCAAATTCGCCGCCTTCTTGACCTGCGTCAGCACCGCCATCGCCGGCGACTTCTTGTAGTGCGGGTCAAGCGGATAACACCCCGACACCATCCCGTTGCGCGGTGCCGTCGTGCAATCCGAAAACGTGCGGCACAACCGCTTCCTCTGCATCCCCCGCCCGGCCAGCACATCGGCAGGCAGCTCCGGATACGCAAGCACCATGCGGCCCAGCCCGACGAGATCGACCCAGCCTTCGCGGACGACGGCCTGCGCGACATGCGGCAGGAATTCCTGCAGGTACGTGTAGCCGCTGCCCATGAACACCAGGCCCGGGAACGACGACTTCAGGTCGCGGACGGTTTCAAGATGCCGCATCACGCCGACCAGTGGATCTTCCGGTGGCTTGTAGCCATCCGAAGGCGGATAGAGCGCGGGTCGCGTCAGGTGCGGGTTGTAGTACGGGCTGCCCAGCGTGATGTTGACGAGTTGGATGCCGAGGCCTTCAACGATGCGCAGGAACGCGCGCGGTTCCGTCAGGTCGATCGTGACGGGCGCACTCTCATCGGCGCCGAAACCATAGCGATACGGCAGGCTCTGCGAGAAATCATCAGGCACGCCAGGGCCGAGTGAATCGGGCTCCGATTGTTCGGGATCGGGCTTGAACGGTACGAGGTCGGCGATCGACACACGCACGCCGATCTCAAGTCCGGGTGCCGCCGCGCGAATGCCGGACACGAGCTCGCGCAGGAAACGCGTGCGATTTTCAAGCGAGCCGCCGAAATCCCCCGGGCGCGTCTTGGCCGACAGGAATTCGTGGCCGAGATAGCCGTGGCAATGCTTCAAATCAACAAACTGATACCCGCAGTCCCACGCGCGCCTGGCGGCAATCACATAGTCGTCGATCAGGGCACGGATGTCGCCGTCGGTCAGCAGCGGATAGTCGGCGGCCACGCCGAACTTGCGGTCGAGGATCGGATGCCGGTACAGGATGCGCGGCTCCATCCGGACCTTGCTGTTGGGCTTGCAGAAGCGGCCCGAGTGCGTCAACTGCAAACCGATGACGAGATCGTTATCGTCGCCCATCGCCTCGCGGTGCGCGGCGACCAGCGTATCGCGCAACTGCGCGATGGCAGACTGGTTGTCCGCGGTCATCATCAGCTGGTTGGGATTGGCGCGGCCATCGTGACGCACGGCCACGGCCTCGCCGCCCCAGATCATCTTGGCGCCGGAAAGTCCGAAGTTGCGCCAGCGGCGGATAGTGTTGTCCGAGGGCTTGCCGTCCTCAAAGCAGTCCCAGCCTTCCATCGGCTGGATCGCGAAGCGGTTGCCGATCGTGAAGGGCCCGGCCGAAAGCGATGCGCCCAGCGGCGATGCCGGGCCGGATCCAACGATGTCATCACAGGGCATCGGGAGACCCAGGCGCTGCAGGTTCTCCTTGAAGCCGGTCGGGGTTTGCAGCGATTTGATCTTGGCAAAGTCACCGAATTTCACTCAACCTGCTCCTTGATGCTGCGATTGTTCTTGTGCCGTTCAGAAAAATTGATTGGGCTTCTGGAAGATGCCGAGCAGCAGCGCACCGTTGGGGGCGCTGGCCACATGGCGGCTGCCGGCCGGACGCCACACGAAGGTGCCGGCCTTGGCCTCGCCTTCGTGGTCGACGAGGCTGCCTTCCAACACCCACGTCTGTTCGATCTCGACGTGCATGTGATCGGTCAGCACCGCACCCGGCGCCATCCGCGTCAACACGGTCTGCAACCCCGTCACCGGATCTTCCATCAATACCTTGATCTCGACGCCGGGGAAGCGCGAAGCCTTCCACGGCAGCGCAGGGACATCGATGTAACGCGAAGCCAGCGCAGGCAGCGATGCGTGCGCGGTTTCAAGATCCGGGGTGCGGCTCGACATGGGGTTGCGTCCTGTGCGAATGCGGAAAGCGCTTAAGGCTTCGGAATGCCGATGGTGGCCGGCGAAATCTTGGCCTGGCCGGCGTCGAATTTCTGCCATGCGGCATCGGCGATGGCGGGCATCGCGATCTTCTGCGCTTCGGCGCCCGAGGTGACCACCATCAGCGCGCCACGGGAGCTGGCGTACTTCTTGATGGCTTCGGACTTCGCGATTTTCTCCGCCCAGATCTTGTCGAGCGTTGCGGTCACTTCCGGCGGGACGCCCTTCGGCACGAAGATTCCGAAGTAACTGACCGGCACCTTGAAGCCCGGCACGAAGCTCGACAGCGGCTGGACCGTGCCATAGCCTTCGATCTCGATGGGCTTGTCGCCGATCACGGCCAGCGGACGCAGGCGCTTGCCCTTGATCATTTCCGATTGCTCGGACGAAAGCTGCGTGGTCATGTCGGTTTCGCCGGCCACCGTGGCGATCACGGCCGGGTTGCCGCCGTCGTAGGTGACGTGCTTGTACTTCACACCGGTGGCCGCCGCGATCTGTTCCATCGCGGTGTGGCCACTGGAGTTCACGCCGGCCGTGGCCACGGAGATCGCACCCGGCTTCGCCTTCAGCGCCGCCAGCAGTTCGTTCATGTTCTTGTAAGGGGAGTTCGCGGGCACGGAGACGATGGTGGGCAACGCGAGATGCAGGTACAGGTTCCAGTCCTGCACGGTGGTGTCGACCATGCCCAGGATCTTGTAGGACCCGAGGTCCTTTGGCGCACCGGACGTCCACGTGTAGCCGTCCTTCGGTGCGTCCAGCGCGTTCTTGGTCCCGATCGAGCCCGATGCACCAGGCTGGTTCAGCACGATGATCTTCTGGCCAAGCGCTTCTTCGAGTTCACCCGCGGTCACGCGGATCATCTGGTCGGTGGCGCCACCGGCAGCCCAAGGAACGATCACGTTGATGGGCTTGGTCGGCTTCCAATTCTGCGCAAGTGCGACGGGCGAAACAACAAGCGCCGCCAGGCCTGCAAGAGCGGCGACAATACTCAAGGTGCGAATCGATTTCACTGAATTTCCTCCTGGATGGGTTGACCTCTCGAATGGAGGTTTGCGCTACACATGCTGGGGTGACGATTGTGCGTGAAAAACGCGCTGCGGGGAATGATGACCTGCGAAAGTCGCTACGTGGCGGGCGGAACAGCCACGCCGAGCTTCTCGCCCCATGGGGCCAGCGTCGGCATGATCGACGGAAACAGGGCCACGCCGTGGCGCGATTGCTCGCGATGGCGCTTCATGCCGTTCTCGCCCGGCAGGCGCACGGCGGGGCCGCCCGGACGGGGGGTGGCCTTGTGGCAGGCATCGGCCAGCCAGTCCGTTTGGCGCGTGTAGTCGGCAGTGCCGCCGAAGGCTGCAGGGTCGAACACCTGCACGAACACCGTGGCGCCCCAGCCTTCGGGTGGATCGGCACGACCGAAGCCCGCCAGAGCCGCGGTGCTGGCTTCGATCAGCAGCGCCAGCGCGTAGCCCTTGTGCCCGGCGTCGAGGCCGCCCAGTGGCAGCAGCGTGCCCTTCGGGTCCTCGAACAGCACGGCAGGGTCGGTCGTCGCATTGCCCTGCGCATCCTGGATCCATGGATGGGGCAATTGTTCGCCGGCCTTGTGCAGCCGGCTGGTGAGGCCGTTGGTCGTGTAGCTGGCCGAGATGTCGAGCAGGATCGGATCGCCCGACGTGGGAATGCCGGCTGCCATCGGATTGGGCGTGAACACGGGCGACACGCCACCGAATGGCGCGACGCTGCATGTCGACGGATCGGAACAATAGAGGAGCCCCGCCATGCCGCGGTCGGTGACGCGTTTTAAGTACGCCGCAAGGCAAGCGATGTGATGCGAACGGCGGATCACCACGGTGCCGGTGCCGTACGTTTCCGCCATCGTGATGGCGGTATCGAAGGCGCGCACGGTCAGCCACGGCCCCGGCAGCCGCAGTCCATCCCAGGTTTGCGCCGCAGGCCGCTGGTTGATCAGCTTCGGCTCGCCCGATTTCGCCATCGTGCCCTTCTCAAGTTCGGCAAGATAGCCGGGCAGCAACGCGAGGCCGTGCGTCGTGTGGCCGAGCAGGTCGCCGTCGACCAGCACGGTGGCGACATCGCGTGCGATGTCGTCGCGTACGCCTATCTTCGTCAGCAACCCGTGCGCGAACGTGACAAGCGCGTCGGCGCGATAGCGGGGGACATTGAGCGGTGCGTTCATTGGCTCTTCCATCCGTGATTGCGATACATCTCGAGGCCGGCCTTGGCGCCTTGTCCCAGGATCCAGGTGTCGGCGCCGTACAGCAGCACGTTGACGCCCATCGACGTTACGCGCTTGGTCTGCGCATCGGACATCGCGGTGGTGCCGACCGACTTGCCGGCGGCACGGACGATCTTCGCGGCGCGTTCGACGAATGCCTGCACGCGCGGATCGTCCACCTGGCCGGGGATGCCGAGCGCCACCGAGTAGTCGTACACGCCGAGGTACACATGGTCGAGCGCTTCGATTTCGACGATGCGCTCCAGGTGCGACGCGGCCTCGGGTGACTCCACCAGCACGCCGGTGAACGGATAGCCGGGCACGTACTTCGGCTGCGGCGGCATGCCGTAATTGCCACCGCGCGTGAAGGGATTCATCCCGCGCGTGCCGAGAGGTGCGAAGTGCGCCATCTTCACCGCGCGCTGCGCGGCCACGGCGTCCGGGATCTGCGGCACGACGATGCCATCGGCACCGAGGTCGAGCGCGCGCTGCACGAAGAACGGGTCCGGACCCGGCACGCGCACGATGGGCGACATGCCGCCGTCCTCGCAGGCGGTGATCGACGCTTCGAGCGTGACGAAATCGAAGCCGCCGTGCTCGCAATCGAGGATGGCGAAGTCGAAGCCGGCGGCCGCAATGGTGCCGCTGGCTTGGGCGGTGGGCAGCACCATCCAGATGCCGGCGATGGGGCTGCCGCTGGCCAGCTTGGCACGCAGCGGATGGGAATTGGCAGAAGGGGCGGGCATCAGGTGACCGTGGAAGGCGGGTTGGCGTGGCGTCGCAGTGGCACGGTGCTGGCGCCCTACCCGCGCGCGAGTTGACTGTTGGGGGTGATTCGCACACGATTCTAGCGCAGCGCGGTTCCCCGGTACGCCGTCGCCTTAGTCCCCCATCGCGCCAACGCCCCTCACGTGCTCCCCTCATCGCTGCAGATCAGCGTCGTCACCCACCGGCCTGACATGAAGCTGCTCGAGCGCTGCCTGCGCAAGCTGGCGCTCGCCATTGGCGCCGGTCGCGAGTCCGGCGCGATGCGCACCGTGCATCTGGCGCTGATCGACAACAGCGAAGACCGCGAGGTGGCCGATGCGGTGATCAGGTTGGGCAAGATGCGCTTCTCCGATTCCGGCGTGCATGTCACGTACCTGCGCGGCCACGCCAACATCGGCTACGGCGCGGCGCACAACCTCGTGCTGCACGGGACCGGCTCCGACTATCACCTGGTGCTGAACCCGGACGTGGAGGTGGCACCCGATGCGCTGGCCAACGGCGTGCGCTGGCTGGACGAGCACCCGGACGTGGGCGCGCTGGCGCCGCTGGTCGTAGGCCCGGACGGCCGGCGCGAATACCTGTGCAAGCGCTATCCGGCCGTATTCGACCTGTTGCTGCGCGGCTTCATGCCGTCGTTCGTGCGCCGGATGTTCCGCAAGCGGCTCGATCGCTACGAAATGCGCGACATGATGGACGTCGATCCGCCGCGTGAATTGATCGGCATCCCGGCGTTGTCGGGCGCGTTCATGCTGGTGCGGCGCACCGCCATCGACCGCACCGGTGGCTTCGACCCGAAGTTCTTCCTGTATTTCGAGGACTTCGACTGGAGCGTGCGGTTGAATCGCATCACCAAGACCGCGTATGTGCCGAGCGTACAGATCGGCCATCACGGCGGCGGTGCGGCGCGTAAGGGCGGGCGGCACATCAACTGGTTCGTTCGCAGCGGCTTTCGCTTCTACCGGCGGCACGGCTGGAAATGGTTCTAGCGGCACCGGTGCGGCACGTCGCGGTCACGGGCGCCGGCGGCTTCATCGGACGCGCGGTGATTCCGGCACTGGTCGCGCGGGGGTTTGCCGTGCGCGGGCTGGTCCGCGATGCGCCGCCTGGATTCGCGAACGTCGAAGTCCGCGTGATCGGCGATCTCACCCAACACAACCAGTCGGCCCTCACCGACATGCTGCGCGACACGGATGCGGTCGTGCATCTCGCGGCCCGCGTGCACGTGCCGGCGCGCGCCGATGCGCAGGCCGCGTATCGCGCGATGAACGTGGAAGTGACGCAACGTCTGGCACGCGCGGCCGTCGCCGGCGGCATCGCGCACTTTGTGTTGGCCAGTTCGATTAAGGTCAACGGCGAAGCCACGTCGCCGGGTAGGCCATTTCGCGAAACCGATGTGCCGCATCCGCACGATGCGTATGCGCGCAGCAAGTGGGAGGCTGAAGCGATGCTGGCGCAGGTGGCGGCCGACACCGGGTTGCGTGTGACCGCATTGCGGCTGCCGCTGACCTATGGTCCGCATGCGAAGGCCAACTTCGCGGCGTTGGTGCGCGCGATCCGGCGCGGAATCCCGTTGCCGCTGGACGGCATCGTCAACCGGCGCAGCCTGCTGGGGACGGGCAATCTGGCGGATGCGCTGGCGGCGGTGCTGGGCGATATCGACGCTTCGGCGCAGGGTCGCTGCACGACGTATCTGCTGGCCGACCGGGAGCCCGTGTCCACGCCGGAGCTAGTCCGTGCCGTCGGGACCGCATTGAGCGTGCCGGCGCGGCTCTTCGCGCTGCCGCCGCAACTGTTGTGCACCGTGGCCCGGCTGGCCGGCCGCGAGGAGGCGCTGGCGCGGCTGGCGGGGTCGCTCGAAGCGGATACCCATGCCTTCCGGTCGCGCTTTCAATGGGCGCCGCCGCAGACGCTGGCGGAGGGGCTGCGCGCGGCGCTCGCCCAGGCATCGCCGCTATAATCGAGGCTCTGTCACCCAAGGCCGCTGTCCATGGATCCCCGTGCTTCCGGCCGCCGCGCCGACCAATTGCGCTCTGTGCGCGTCACCCGAGGCTTCACACGTCACGCCGAAGGCTCGGTGCTGATCGAGATGGGGGATACGCACGTGCTGTGCACCGCCAGCGTGGAAGAGGGCGTGCCGCCGTTCCTCAAGGGCAAAGGGCAGGGCTGGCTCACCGCGGAATACGGCATGCTGCCGCGCGCCACCAACACGCGGATGCGCCGCGAAGCGGCCGAGGGCAAGCAATCGGGCCGCACGCAGGAAATCCAGCGTTTGATCGGCCGCAGCCTGCGGGCGGTCACGGATATGCAGGCACTGGGCGAACGCACGATCAAGATCGACTGCGACGTGCTGCAGGCCGACGGCGGCACGCGCTGCGCATCGATCACCGGGGCGTGCATCGCGGTGGCCGATGCGGTAGCGTGGTGCCGCGAGCGCGGACTGGTCACGGGCGCACCGTTGCGCGAATTCGTCGCGGCCGTATCGGTAGGCATCGTCGATGGCGTGCCGATGCTCGACCTCGACTACGGCGAGGACTCGCAGTGCGGCACCGACATGAACGTGGTGATGACCGCGGGTGGCGGCTTCGTCGAACTGCAGGGCACCGCGGAAGGTGCGCCTTTCAGCCGCACAGAGCTTGATACGCTGATGCGTCTTGCCGATGGCGGCATCCGTGGCCTGCTCGCGGCCCAGGCCGAGGCACTGGCGCGGTGATCTCCCGGCTGGTACTGGCGTCGAACAATCCGGGCAAGCTGCGCGAGTTTGCCCGGCTGCTGGCGCCGCTCGGGATTGATGTCGTGCCGCAGGCAGAGCTTCGCATCCCCGATGCGCCGGAACCGCACATCACGTTCGTCGAGAACGCGCTGGCCAAGGCGCGGCATGCGAGTGCACTGTCCGGGTTGCCCGCGCTGGCCGACGATTCCGGCGTGTGCGTCGAAGCCCTGGGTGGTGCGCCGGGCGTTTTCTCGGCGCACTATGCGGGCGACCAGCGCTCCGATACCGACAACAACCTGAAGCTGGTGCGCGAACTGCAAGGTGTCGCGGATCGCCGCGCGCACTACTACTGCGTGCTGGTGCTGGTCCGGCATGCGGACGACCCTGAACCGCTGATCGCCGAGGGCACGTGGCCGGGCATCATCATCGACGAAGCACGCGGCGACGGCGGTTTCGGCTACGACCCGCATTTTCTCGACGTGGAATCGGGGTTGACCGGTGCGGAGCTGCCGCTCGAAATCAAGAATGCGCGGTCGCATCGCGGGCATGCCATCCGTACATTGGTGGGCAAGATCAACGCGGTGCAAACGCTTTGAACACTTTGCCAGCCGCATGCGTGGTATCGGCGCCATCAGCGCGGCCGCGCTTCGAGGTGTTGCCGCCGTTGGCACTCTACGTGCATATCCCGTGGTGCATCCGCAAGTGTCCGTACTGCGACTTCAATTCGCATGAAGCGCCGCAGGCGTTGCCTGAGGATTTGTATGTCGATGCGCTGCTGGCCGATCTCGAATTTGCGCTGCCGCAGATCTGGGGCCGCAAGGTGGTGTCGGTCTTCATTGGCGGTGGCACGCCCAGCCTCTTCGCGGCGGCGTCCATTGACCGATTGCTGGCCGGTATCCGCGCGCGGTTGCCGCTTTTGCCCGACGCGGAAGTCACGCTCGAAGCCAACCCCGGCACGTTCGAGCGACAGAAGTTCGCCGACTTCTACGCCGCGGGCGTCAACCGGCTTTCACTCGGCATCCAGAGTTTCGATCCGGCGCAGTTGAAGGCGCTGGGACGCGTGCACGATGCGGAGGAGGCGCGCCGCGCGGCCGAGGCCGCGTTGATGATCTTCGGCAACGTCAATTTCGACCTGATGTACGCGTTGCCGAACCAGACGGTGGCCGGTGCGGAGGCCGATCTGGCGGCCGCTCTGGCTTTCGCGCCGCCGCATCTCTCATTCTATCACCTGACGCTCGAGCCCAACACCCTTTTCCACCGCTATCCGCCGCCGCTGCCCGATGACGATACCGCGGCCGATATCGCAGACGCAGTCGAGTCCACGCTGGCGCGCGCCGGATACACGCACTACGAGACGTCGGCACACGCGAAGCCGCAACACCAGTGCAGCCACAATGCCAACTACTGGCGCTTCGGCGATTACCTGGGCATCGGTGCCGGCGCGCATTCGAAGCTGTCGATGCCGGATCGGATCGTGCGGCAAGTGCGCTACAAGCAGCCGCGGCAGTATCTCGCGCAAGCGGGCGACGGCGCACCGGTACAGGAAACGGTCGATGTCGCGCGCGCCGATGTGGGCTTCGAGTTCATGCTGAATGCGCTGCGGCTGGTGGAGGGTGTGCCGGCGACGCTGTTCGTGCAGCGCACCGGCTATCCGCTGGCGCTGATTGCGGCGCCGTTGGCCGAGGGCGTGCGGCGCGGCCTGCTCGAAGCTGACCCTGCGACACTGAAGGCCACGCCGTTGGGGCAGCGGTTCCTCAACGATTTGCAGGCGCTGTTCCTCGCCCCGACGCCCCGGGCTGCCGCTTCGGCGCCACTCGTGCGCATGGAAGCCACGGGGATCGAACGATGAGTTCGCATGAGCGCGACGGGCCGCCCCAAGCGCGAATTCCGGAGCGCGAAGCGCAAGGGTCATCGCGCGACGGGCCGCCCCAAGCGCGAATTCCGGAGCGCGAAGCGCCAAGGTCATCCTTTGAACCCTGGCGCTGGTCGATGACGGAAGCGGTCGTGGCGATCAACGCTGGATCGATCACGCCCGAGCTCCTGGCCGAGTCGCAGCTGGCGCGTATTGCGGCCACCGATGCCGCCATCGATGCATGGGCGGCGCTCGATCCGGATTGGGTGCGCGCGCAAGCCGCGCGCGTGCCTGCTGCCGGTGCGCCGCTCGGCGGCATCGGCGTGGGGGTGAAAGACATCATCGATACGGCAGACCTGCCCACCGAGATCGGCACGCCGATCTTCGCATCGCGCCAACCTGCGACGGATGCGGCATGCATCGCGCGGCTGCGCGCGGCAGGCGGTTTCGTGTTCGGCAAGACCACCAGCACGCCGTTCGCGTACATGGATCCGTCGAAAACGCGCAATCCATGGGACCCGGCGCACACGCCGGGCGGATCGTCGGCAGGCTCCGCGGCCGCCGTGGCGGCGGGGCACGTTGCGGCGGCAATCGGCACGCAGACGAATGGCTCCGTCATCCGTCCCGCAGCGTATTGCGGGGTCGTCGGCTTCAAGCCCACGCTCGACGTCATTCCGTTCACTGGCGCGCATGTGTTCAGCCCCACGCTCGATGTGGTCGGAACGTTCACGCGCAACGTGGCCGACGCGGCGCGCTTGGCCAGCGTGCTTGCGGATGCCGGCCGCGTCGCCTCCGCCACGTCCGCGCTGCCGCGGACGCCGCGCTTTCTCTATATCGGCGATTTCCCGTGGACGCAGCTCGACTGCGACGCCGACGCAGTCGTCGAGTCGGCCGTCACGCAATTGCGCACGCGCACCGAGGTCGTGCCGCGCGATGTGCCACCGCTGTGGCGCGAGGCGAACAAGGTGCACCGTACCATCATGCTGTTCGAAGGTGCGCGCGCGCTGCGTTCGCTGCAGGAACGCGAGCGTGGGCGGATGACCGTGGCACTCAATGCGGGTCTCGACGAGGGCGCGACCATCAGCGATGCTGCCTACCTCGACGCCATGGCCACGCGTGAACGCGCCATCGCATTCTTCACCGACTGGGCCAGCGGCTTCGATGCGATCCTGGCGCCTTCCGCGCCGGGTCCCGCGCCGTGGAGCCTTGCCACCACGGGCGACCCGTCATGCTGCACGCTGTGGTCGCTGCTCGGATTTCCCGCGCTCAACCTGCCGGTCGGCTTCGCGGAGCAGATGCCGATGGGCCTGCAGCTCGCCGCGCCCCGTGGTTGCGACGACCGGTTGCTGGCCGTCGCAGCATGGTGCGAAGTGCGGTTGCCGTATCGCGGCCTCGTCTAGCGAGCGATGCCGGCCAAGCGATGAAACGCGCCAAGCTGCATCCGCCGCCATTACCGAAAGTGCGCAACGCCGTCGCGCGCTCGCCGCTGCTGGGCAAGGGCGGGCCGCATGGCAAGACCGTGGCGGCCAAGCGGCGCCAGGCCAACATCGAGATGAAGAGGCGGCAACGTGACCCGCATGCCGAAGACTGACCCGACGACATTGTGCCGCGGCGACCTCGAGTCAGGCCGCATGCGCGATCTCTACGTCGCGGCGATCGGCGCCACCGGACATGCGCTCAACGACGAGCAACTCTCGGATTCGCTGACCACCACGGTGGCGCTGCGCCCCAAGGGTTCCGGTTGGTGGGTATTTGCGTACGGTTCGCTGCTTTGGAATCCGCTGTTTCCGTTCGTCGAGGCGCGACCCGGCATCGTGCGCGGCGTGCATCGCCGTTTCTGCCTCCATTCGATGGCGTCGCGCGGCACGCCCGTCGCGCCGGGCCTGGTGCTGGGCCTCGATCGCGGCGGCGCGTGCACCGGTGTCGCGTACCGGCTGCCGGCACCCGTCGCGCTCGACGAGTTGCATCTCTTATGGCGGCGCGAAATGGTGGTGGGCTCGTATCGGCCGCGCTGGGTCAAGATGCAATCCGGCGATCGAAGCATTGTGGCGCTGACGTTCACCGTCAAGCACGCGCATCCGCATTACGCCGGCAAGCTCTCGCTCGACGCGGAAGCGCAGGTGCTGGCCACCGCGCATGGTGCATTCGGCTCGTCGTTCGATTATTTCGAGCGCACCCGCGTGGCGCTGGTCACGCACGGCATCGTCGATCCTTACCTCGAAGCGCTGGCGGGGAAGGTCATGGCGATTCGCGCTATCGTTGCGCCCGCGATCGAGACGCTGGCGTCGAACGTGGACGCGTCTGCGATCGGCGATCTACAGGGCCGGTAGGCGAGGCTTGTAGACGAGGCTTAGCCTCGCAGGTTCAATGCAACGTGATCCCTGCGAGGCTGAAGCCTCGCCTACAGCGATTGCCAGCATCGCGATCAAATCGCGATGTTCCGTCCGCCGTCGACGTTGAGCGTCTGGCCGGTGACGTAACTGGCCTCGGCCAACAAGTAATGCACGGCGCCCGCAATGTCCTCGGGCGTACCTTCCCGCTTCAACGGCGTGTGCGAGATGATCCGCTGCCGCGACAGCTCGTCGAAGGATTCATCATCCGGCCACAGCACCGGCCCGGGGGCCACGGCATTCACGCGCACTTCGGGCGCCAGTTCGCGCGCCAGCGAACGCGTGAGGCCGATCAGGCCGGCCTTGGCGATCGAGTAGACCACGTAGCTTTTCAACGGACGATCGGCGTGGATGTCGGCGATGTTGACGATGGCGCCGCCCGCCTTGCGCAGCGACGGCGCCGCGGCCTGCGCCAGGAACAGCGGCGCCTGCAGGTTGGTGCCGATCAGGTCGTTCCAGCTGTCGATGCCGATTTCGCCCACGGGCGTGGGAAAGAACGACGACGCATTGTTGATGAGGCAATCGAGTCGCCCGAACGTGTGCACGGTCTGGTCGACCAGCGAGGGCAGTTTCCCGGTGTCGAGAAGATCGGCCTGGATCAATGCTACCGAGTTAGGCCGCGCATGATTGAGCTCCGCCTGCAGCAACCGGGCTTCGCCGCCGGACGCGCGGTAGTGGAGCATCAGGTTGGCGCCGCTGCCGTGCAACCGGCGGCAGATGGCGGCGCCTACACGCTTGGCCCCGCCTGTGATCAACACGACTTTTCCCTGCACGCGGCGCTCCGGCGCTAGACTTCCGGCACACTAGCACATCGACCCG
>JBBQEY010000051.1:0-17384 GCA_038321425.1 Burkholderiales bacterium
AGCAAGCCGCCGAAAACGAATTGCGAGTCCTGGCCAAACGAATTGTCGAAGAACGCCGCACCGGCAAGCCACTGTCCACCCAGCCAGTAGTACGGCATCCGGTACTCGCCATAGATCAGCTTCTGGTCGTTGACGTGATCGGGATTGGAGCTGAAATGAACGGTGGCCACGCTGGTCTGGAAGTAGAAGCGATCGGTGCGCCAGGGCTCCGGTGCACTCCAGGCACGGCGCCAGTCGGAGACCATCGGGTCCACCGCAGGCGGGGTCGATTGCGCCAGCAGTACGGGGGACGCGAGGAAGGCCGCAACCACCACGACGATGGTGCGGAAACTTGGGAATTGGAAGCGCATGGGAGGCAAGGACGGGACGAAAGTGCGCAACGGTACCACGCGCGTCGTGTTTCTGTCGCGCTGACGCCCGGAAGAAGCACGTGTTTACGTTCCGGCCTGTTACGAATTCAGCAGACGTACAGCGGTCCGGTATCAACCTGGCGGACAAGCCTCGGATACGGCCAGCCCCGCCTTCGCCCCCCCCACCTTGGCGGCGTCGGGCAATGCCACGCCATTCTTCACGGCGGTGACCTCGGCCAGGATCGAGATCGCGATCTCCGGCGGCGTGCGGCTGCCGATGTAGATGCCGATCGGGCCGTGCAACCGCGCGATCTCCGTCTCGCTGACGTCGAACTCCAGCAGGCGCACGCGGCGCTTCTCGTTGTTGGCACGTGAGCCCAGCGCCCCGACATAGAAGGCGGGCGACTTCAACGCCTCCATCAACGCAAGATCGTCGAGCTTCGGATCGTGCGTCAACGCGACGACCGCGCAACGCTCGTCGAGGCGCATCGCCCTCACGGTGTCGTCTGGCATCGTGCGCACCAGCGTCACGCCGGGGATGTCCCACGTCTCGGTATACTCCTCGCGCGGGTCGCAGATCGTCACCTGGTAGTCGAGGCCGACAGCAATCTGCGCGAGGTATTTCGACAACTGCGACGCTCCGATCACCAGCATCCGGTAGCGGGGACCGTGAACGGTGGTAAGCGTCGCGCCATCGAAGGCAAGGCCATCGGTGGCCTGCGCGGGATGCAGTGACGTCATCCCGGTCAGCAAATCGAGCCTCCGGGCGACGAGATGACCGGCTTCGATCTCGCGCAGCAGCGCGAGGACGCCACTCTCCTTGGTCAGCGGTTCGAGCACCAGGCGGATGGTGCCGCCACAGGGCAAGCCGAAGCGGCGAGCCTCATCGGCGGACACGCCGTAGGTGACGGCCTCAGCCTGCGTCTGCGTCATGCCCAGCCGGCGCGTGCAATCGATGATGTCGTCCTCGATGCAACCACCGGACACGGAACCGACCACATGCCCATCGTCGCGCACCGCCAGCATCGCGCCTTCCGGCCGCGGCGAACTGCCCCAGGTGTTGACGACCGTCACCAGCAACACGCGCCGCCCGGCATCGAGCCACTCGGCACTGCGCTTCAAGACTTCGAGATCGACACTGTCCATCGTTGTTCCTCCGGGCCCGCACTACACGCACGGGCCAAGGCAAGTTGCTAGAACTTGATCACGCGGGAGTACAAAAGGCCCATCACGACAAGGATGCCGGCAATGGCGATGTAGCGGATATAGCGGCCGGTGTTCGACCGCGCGGGAGCAAGCGCGCGGCCGTCGGCAACCTTCGGCGCCGGCAATGCCGCGCCAGCGGGCGCCACCTGCTGTGAAAATCGTTCGAAGAAGTCATCGGCGATCTTGGCCGCGGCGCCATCGATGAGGCGCGAGCCGATCTGCGCGAGCTTGCCGCCGACTTGGGCTTTCACGGCGTACGTCAACGCGGTCTGGCCGCCTTCGGTGGGTGCAAGCGAGACCTTGGCCTCGCCGTTGGCGAAGTCGGCGGCGCCACCCTGCCCTTCGAACTTCAGTGTGTAACCGGTCGGCGGCGTGGACTCGGTCATCCGCATCGTGCCGGAAAAGCGCGCGGACACCGGTCCCACCTTGACGGCCATCGTGGCGCGCCATTCATCGTCGCCGACGCGCTCCATCGACTCGCATCCGGGGATGGAGGCCTTGAGCGTTTCCGGATCGTTGAGCGCAGTCCACACTGCCGCGGGCGGCGCGGGGACGATGCGCGTGTTGGTCATTTCCATGCTTCAAGACTCCTGCGTTGCCGGTACGTCGGCACTCTCGTCTCGTATCGTACCAAACACGGGTGGGTCGATTGTCTACGCAGGCTGCCTCGGGTCAGTCGGGCACCGACACCTGCGCAGGGGATTTTTTCATCGCGCGCTTCACTGCCGACCTGACCGACGCGTACCCCCACGTCCCTCCAATGCCCCCGCCAGATCGCGCAGCGACGCCACGTTGTGCACCGGGAGGAAATCGTCCACGTGGGGCAGGATCGCGCGGATGCCCGCCGGCCGCGCTTCAAAGCCGGCATACCGCAATAGCGGATTGAGCCAGATCAGCCGTGCGCAGGATTTCGACAGCCGTTCGACTTCGAAGGCGAGGCCCTCCCCCGCATCGGCATCAAGCCCGTCACTGATCAGCAGCACCACGGCATTCTGGCCCAGCACGCGGCGCGACCAGCGCCGGTTGAATTCTTCCAGCGACGCGCCAATCCGCGTGCCGCCCGCCCAATCGTCGACAGCACCCGTGATGCGCGTGAGCGCAACGTCGACATCGCGGTGCGCAAGATGCCTCGTGATGTTGGTCAGCCGCGTACCGAATACCAATGTGTGCACGCGATGCCCATCGTTGGTGATCGCATGCAGGAAGTGCAGAAGCAACCGCGCATAGCGGTCCATCGAACCCGAGATGTCGCACAGCACCACCAGTGGCGGGGGCCGGCGTACGCGCGCGCGCCATGCCAGCGGCGCCACCGCACCCGCAGCACCGGTCATCGCGCGCAACGTCGCGCGCAGGTCCACGCGGGACCCGCGGGCGGCGGCCCGCGTGCGCCGCTGCGGTCGCTCCGGCAGCGGTAACCGCAACCGCGCCAGCATCGCTTTCACCTGTGTGACCTCGTCCGCTGTCATCGTCGCGAAATCTTTCTGCTGCAGCACTTCGCGCGCGGAGAATGTGTAGGCCGCATCGAGTTCGACCTCGTCTTCATCGTCTGGACGCGCCTCCGGCGCCTTCTTCGGCTGCAGGGCCTGGGCCAGGCGCGCCGGCAACTCGGGCGGGGGCTCCTCATCCGGCACGCGGCCATGGACGCGCGGCAGCAGCGCAGCCACCATCTTCTCCAGCAGTTTCGGATTGCGCCAGAAGACATCGAAGGCCTGCTCGAAGAGCGGCAACTGTTCGTGCTTCGTCACCAGCACCGTCGCCAGGGCTTCGCGGAAGTCGGTCCGGTTCGCGAGTCCCACCGCTTCGACCGCAGCCACCGCGTCGATGACCTTGGCCGGGCCCACCGGCATGCCGGTCGCCCGCAGCACGCGGACGAAATGCAGCACGTTCTCCGCGAGCCGTCCCTTGGGCAGCAGCATCGCCTGCTGCGAAGGCCCGGCGACGATCAAACCCGGATGCCTTCCGCTTGCACTTCCGCCACCAGCCGCGCCGCCACGTCCGGCGAGAGCGCGCCCACGTCGTCCTGATACTTGAGCAGCACGCCCAGCGTATCGCCCACCGTCTGCGGGTCGAGCGCGACACGGTCGAGCGTGATCAATGCCTCCGCCCAGTCGAGTGTTTCCGCCACGCCCGGCGCCTTGAAGAGATCCATCGAGCGCAAGCGCTGCGTGAACGCGACGATCTCCCGCGCGAGATTCTCCGGCGCGCGCGGACACTTGCGCCGCAGGATGGCGAGCTCACGCAACGCGTCCGGATAATCCACCCAGTGATAGAGGCAGCGGCGCTTGATCGCATCGTGGATCTCGCGCGTGCGGTTCGACGTGATTACGACCACCGGCGGCTGCGCCGCGCGGATCACGCCCAGTTCCGGGATCGAGATCTGGAAATCCGACAGCACTTCGAGCAGATAGGCCTCGAAAGGCTCGTCGGTGCGATCGAGCTCGTCGATCAGCAGCACCGGCGCCACGCCATCCGCGGGATCGATGGCCTGCAGCAACGGCCGCTGCAACAGGAACTCGCGCGTGAAGATGTCGTGCGCGAGGCTGTCGCGCGTCACGTTGCCCGCAGCCTCGGCGAGCCGGATCTCGATCATCTGGCGCGGATAGTTCCATTCATACACGGCCGCCGCGGTGTCCAACCCTTCGTAGCACTGGAGGCGCACCAGCGGTTTGCCCAGTGCGGCCGCCAGCACCTTCGCAATCTCGGTCTTGCCCACGCCCGCCTCGCCTTCGAGGAACAACGGGCGCTGCAACTTCAATGCAAGGAATACAGCCGTGGCCAGCCGACGCTCGGCGACGTAGTCGTGCGCCGTCAGCAGGTCGAGCGTGGCGTCGACGGTGGCGGGTATGGCGGAGGTTGAGGCGGACGGCGGCATTGCGGGGTTCGCTTCCATGCATCGGGGACGTCAAGCATACCAAGGACCCATTGCCGGTGCAGCATTGAACCGATCATCAATGACAACGGGCGGCGAAACCTCCGCCGCCCGCCGGACTGCAAGCAGCGCGTCACTACCCTGCGGCCAGCACCGCCCGTCCCGCCAGCACCGGAATCAGGTGTGCACGGTACGCAGCCGATCCATGCAGGTCGCTGTTCAGCCCCGACGCCTCCATTTTCACGGCACGCGCGGCATCGTTGTTAAATGCCTTGCCCAGCGCATCCTCCAGCGCCTTCGCGCGGAACACACTGGATGCCGCGCCCGTCACCGCCACGCGCACGCCGCTGCCGGTCTGCGCGACGAACACGCCGACCAGCGCAAAGCGCGACGCCGGCTGCACGAACTTGACGTACGCCGCCTTCTTCGGAATGGGGAAGCTCACCGACGTGATGAGCTCGCCATCCGCAAGCGCGGTTTCGTACATGCCCTTGAAGAACGCATCGGCCGCGATCTGCCGCTTATTGGTATGCACGGTGGCATTCAATGCCAACACTGCCGCCGGATAACATGCCGCCGGATCGTTGTTGGCCAGCGCGCCGCCGAGCGTGCCCATATTGCGCACCTGCCGGTCGCCGATGCCTTCCGCCAACGCAGCCAGCGACGGGATCGCGTCCTTCACGACTTTGGACGACGCCACTTCGGCATGGCGCGTCATCGCGCCGATGACAATCGCGTCGCCTTCCTTGCGGATGCCCTTCATCTCCGGCACGGCGGAAAGATCCACCAACGCGCCCGGTTGCGCTAATCGCAGTTTCATTGCTGCAATGAGACTTTGGCCCCCCGCCAGCGCCTTGCCGCCGGATTGCGCGAGCAGCGCGGCCGCATTGTCCAGCGATGTTGCCTTGTGCATGTCGAAGCTGTACATGGTCGTTTTCCTTAAGCCCGGGCCGACTGGATGGCCTGCCACACGCGGTGCGGCGAGGCAGGCATGTCGATGCGCGTGACGCCGACGGCAGACAGCGCGTCGTGCACGGCGTTCATGATGGCGGCCGGTGCGCCGATGGCACCGGCCTCACCGCAGCCCTTGGCACCCAGCGGATTGTGCGTGCAAGGCGTCACCCGCGTGCCCACCTTGAACGACGGCAAGTCATCCGCGCGGGGCATCGCGTAGTCCATGTAGCTGCCGGTCAGCAGTTGACCGCTCTCCGGGTCGTAGACGCAATGTTCAAGCAGTGCCTGGCCGATGCCCTGTGCGACGCCGCCATGCACCTGGCCTTCGACGATCATCGGATTGATGATGTTGCCGAAGTCATCCACCGCGGTGAAGGCCTTCACTTCCACGACGCCGGTATCGGGATCGATCTCCACTTCGGCGATGTGCGTGCCGGCCGGATACGTGAAGTTGGTGGGGTCGTAGAACGCTGTTTCATCGAGGCCCGGCTCCAGCTTGTCGAGCGGATAATTATGCGGCACATATGCGGCCAGCGATATTTCCGCGAAGGCCTTGCTGCGATCGGTGCCTGCCACGGTGAACTTGCCATCCTTGAACTCGATGTCGCCTTCGGCGGCTTCGAGGAGGTGCGCCGCGATCTTCTTGCCCTTCGCGATCACCTTGTCCAGCGCCTTGACGATGGCGGTGCCGCCTACCGACAGCGACCGCGACCCGTAGGTACCCATGCCGAAGGGAATGCGCCCGGTGTCGCCGTGCACCACTTCAACATTGGCAATGTCGATACCGAGGCGCCCAGCAACAATCTGCGCGAACGTGGTCTCGTGCCCCTGCCCGTGGCTGTGCGAGCCGGTGAAGACGGTGACGCTGCCGGTGGGATTGACGCGGACTTCGCCGGCTTCGAACAACCCGGCACGCGCACCCAGCGCACCCGCCACATTGGACGGTGCCAGGCCGCACGCCTCGATGTACGACGCATAGCCGATGCCGCGCAGCTTGCCGCGCTTCTCGGAATCGGCCTTGCGCGCGGCGTAGCCCTTCACATCGGCCAACTCATTGGCGCCATCCAGCGTGGCGTCGTAGTTGCCGATATCGTAGGTCAGCGCCACCGGCGTGGCATACGGGAACGTGCGGATGAAGTTGCGACGGCGGATCTCATCCTGCGGCAGCTTCATGTCCACGGCCGCCTGATGCACCATCCGCTCGACGACGAACGTGGCCTCGGGCCGGCCGGCGCCACGGTAGGCATCCACCGGCGCGGTGTTGGTGAACGACGCCGTCACCTCGACGTAGATGGCCGGCGTCGTGTACTGCCCGGCCAGCAGCGTGGCATACAGGATCGTCGGGATGCACGACGCGAACGTGGACAGATACGCACCCATGTTGGCGTTGGTGACCACGCGCAGCGCCAGGAACTTGCCGTCCTTGTCCATCGCCAGCTCGGCGTGCGTCACGTGGTCGCGGCCATGCGCGTCGGAGACGAAGGCTTCGCTGCGGTCAGCCGCCCACTTGATGGGGCGGTTCACCCTCTTCGACGCCCACACCATCGCAGTTTCTTCGCCGTACAGGTAGATCTTGGAGCCGAAGCCACCACCCACGTCGGGCGCGATCACCCGCACCTTGGTTTCAGGCAGGCCCAGTACGAAGGCCGTCATCAACAGACGCTCGACGTGCGGGTTCTGGTTCGACACGTAGAGCGTGTACGAATCGGCGGCGCGGTCGTACGAGGCCAGCGCACAGCGCGGCTCGATCGCATTGGGCACGAGCCGGTTGTTGACGATGTCGAGCTTGGAAATGTGCGCGGCCTTGGCAAACGCGGCGTCCACCGCCGCCTTGTCGCCCAGCGCCCACGTGTAGCACTTGTTGCCGGGCGCCTGCTCGTGGATCTGCGGCGCGCCGGGCTTCAACGCATCCACGCAGTTCACCACCGCGGGCAGCACTTCGTAGTCGACGTCGATCAGTTCAGCGGCGTCCTTGGCCTGGTGCAGCGTCTCGGCAATCACCAGCGCCACCTGGTCGCCCACATAGCGCACCTTGCCCTGCGCCAGCACCGGATGCGGCGGCTCGTTCATCGGCTTGCCGTCGGTGCCCGTGATGAGCCAGCCGCACGGCAATCCATTTACACCCGTCAGGTCCGCGCCGGTGAAGATGGCCACGACGCCAGGCGCCGCCTTGGCCTTGGCAAGATCGATGCTGCGGATCGTCGCGTGCGCATGGGGCGAGCGCAGGAACACGCCCTGCGTTTGCCGCACCATGTTCACGTCGTCGGTGAACTGCCCGGCGCCGGTGATGAAGCGCAGGTCTTCCTTGCGGCGTACCGATTGCCCGATCACGCCCGGTTCATTGGCTCCCATCGTCGTCTCCTACTTCGCCATGGCCGTGGCGCCCTGCTGCACGGCGCGCACGATGTTGTGGTACCCGGTGCAGCGGCAGATGTTGCCTTCCAGCTGCTCGCGGATCGTGGCCTCGTCGGCGCCGGGATGCCGGGCCACGAGATCGATGGCGCTCATCACCATGCCGGTGGTGCAGAAGCCGCACTGCAACCCGTGGCACTCCTTGAACGCCGCCTGCATCGGATGCAGCGTGCCGTCCTCCGCCGCAAGGCCCTCGATCGTGACCACCTCCGTGCCGTTGGCCTGCACGGCGAGAATGTTGCAGGCCTTGACCGCGTGGCCGTCCATGTGGACGGTGCATGCGCCGCACTGCGCGGTGTCGCAACCGACGTGGGTGCCGGTGAGCGCGAGGTTGGTGCGCAGGAAATCGACGAGCAACGTTCGCGCGTCGACGTCGGCAGTGACCGACTTGCCATTGACCTTCAGCGATAGGGAAACAGACACGGACAGCCTCCTTGAGCGGAATGGATGCGAGACGGCGCCTTTATTGTGAACTGCAGGGCGCTCGGGACCCCAAGCATACTGCGGGGTCCGGATGACGGCAATGCAACGCTCCGGCCGAAGCGGATGGAGTACAGTCAAGCTGACCCGACGCCGCCCCGTCGGCCATTCGCGGTGGCAACCTTTTCGCACACCCCTCACCCCACGCCCACGCATGTCCCGCCTCTTTGCCCGATGAACCAACGTGCCGCACGCATCCTGCTGGTGGGTGGCGGCCATAGCCACATCGAGGTGTTGCGCCGTTTCGCGCGCGAGCCGGATGCCGGCATCGCGCTGACGTTGGTATCACCGTTTGCGCGCACGCCTTATTCCGGCATGCTACCCGGCACCATTGCCGGACACTACACCGCCGCCGAGGCGTCGATCGCGTTGGCGCCGCTAACGCAATGGGCCGGCGCCCGGCTGGTTGAGGGCGAGGTCCGTGAACTCGACCTCCACACGCGTAGCGTGATGCTCGCCAACGGCACGCGCGAGGCCTTCGACTTCGTGTCGCTCGACATTGGCACCACACCGTCGATGACGGTACCGGGCGCGTCGGATTTCGCGCTGGGCGTGAAACCGGTGGAAGCATTCCTGGACGCCTGGGACCGGATGCGCGCCGACGTGATCGCCGGCCATGTCAGCACCATTGCCGTCGTGGGCGGTGGCGCGGGCGGTGTCGAGGCTCTGCTGGCGATGCAATATCGATTGCATCAGGACGCCGGCACGGCCGCACCCCGGTTCGCGCTGGTCTCCGACCAGGCACACGTGCTGGCGCAGCACTCCCCCGGCGCGCGGGCGCGCATGGGACGCATCCTCGTCGAGCGCGGCGTCGTGCTGCATCTCGACAGCGCGGCCATCGCCGTCGAACAGGGCACGGTGATCGTCACGCATGGCCGGCGCATAGCGGCCGACCGCATCGTCTGGGCCACCGGCGGCGCCCCGGCGGCCTGGCTCGCGGGCTCCGGACTTCCCTGCGACGCGCGCGGTTTCGTCGCGGTCGATGCGCACTTGAAGTCCCCCACGCATCCCTTCGTGTTCGCCGCCGGCGACTGCGCATCCCAGATCAATACCCCGCGGCCGAAATCGGGGGTCTTCGCCGTCCGGCAGGGCCCGCCCCTGGCCGCCAACCTGCGTCGCGCGGCGAACGGGGAACCCCTGCTGGAATATGGGCCGCAGCGGCAGGCGCTGGCCCTCATCTCGACCGGCAACCGCCACGCGATCGCCACCCGTGGCCCCATTGCCGTGGAAGGAGCATGGGTCTGGTGCTGGAAGGACCACATCGACCGCAAGTTCGTGGCCCGCTATGTGCCGCCCGGGGACGGCGCCGTGCCGCTACGAATAGAATGAAGCCCATGGGAATCGTTACACAAACCGTCACCGGTGCATACCGCCGCGTGTGCAGGCAAGTAGCGGGCCTGATGGCATGGGTTGCGCTCGCGATCGTCGCGCCCGGTGCGGTCGCCAGCGATGTCACCACCATCACGCTGGTGCCGCAACAGGTGTCGGCCCATGGCTGGTTTTTCCAGGGCGAGGCCGGCATGGCCAGCGCGCAGAACAAGGGCTTCATGTCCAATGCGGGCTTCGTCGTCACCAGCGATGGCGTGGTGATCTACGATGCGCTCGGCACGCCGGCCTTGGGCGACGCGATGCGCGCGGCCATCCGCAAGGTCACCACCCAACCCATCCGCCGCATCGTCGTCGGCCACTATCATGCCGACCACATCTACGGCCTGCAGGCGCTGCAGGCACCCGGCGTGCCCATCTTTGCACACCGCAAGGCGGAGGCCTACCTGCAATCCGGACAATCGGTCGAACGCCTCGCGCAGCGGCGCGCGGAACTCTTTCCGTGGGTGGATGACAACACCCGGGTCGTCCCGCCGACCGAATGGCTCGACGGCGATACCAGCTTCCGGCTGGGCGGCCTCACGTTCCGGATGATCCATGCGGGCAGTGCCCATTCGCCCGAGGACCTGATGCTGTTCGTCGAGGAAGACCGGCTGCTCTTCGCCGGCGACCTGCTGTTCTCGGGACGCGTTCCCTTCGTCGGCAACGCCGACAGCAGCGGCTGGTTGCGCGCGATGGATGCGATGATCGCCCTCGATCCCAAGGTGGTGGTGCCAGGACACGGTCCCGCATCGCGCGACGTGGGCCGCGACCTGACGCTCACGCGGGATTACCTCCTGCACTTGCGGAAGTCGATGGGCCAGGCCGTGGCGGAACTGGAGCCTTTCAACGAGGCGTATGCGCGCACCGACTGGTCACGTTTCAAGGATCTGCCGGCCTTTGCGCAGGCCAACCGGCTCAATGCATGGGGTACTTACCTGCGCATGGAACAGGAAGCCTTGGGGGTGGGCAAGCCATGACGACCAGTCACGATCCCGTATTGTCGGTGGCCGTCCGCGCGGCGCAGGCGGCCGCGAGCGTCATTGCGGATGCCGCGCTCGACTTGAAGCGCCTGCCCACGTTTTCGAAGCAGCACGGCGACATCGTGTCCTCCGCCGACATGGAAGCCGAGAACGCCATCGTCGCCACGTTGCGCGCGGCGTTTCCCGACCACGCGATCCTGGGCGAGGAATCCGGTCATATCGAGGGCGCACGCGACGGCGGCGGATACAAGTGGATCGTCGATCCGATCGACGGCACCGCCAACTTCATCCACGGCTTTCCGTACTACGCAATTTCGATCGCACTGGTGCGCGGCACCGAGATCACGCATGCGGTGGTGATGGACCCCGTGCACAACGAAGTGTTCACCGCAGCCAAAGGCAAGGGCGCGTTCTGCAACGGCACGCCGTTGCGCGTGTCCACGTGCCTTGACCTCGATCGCGCGCTGGTCGGCACGGTCTTTCCCACGCGCGAAAGCCCGCGCTTGCCCGCGTACCTCCCGATCTTCAATGCGCTGATCGGCCGATGCGCGGGCATCCGCCGCGCGGGCGCTTGCTCGCTTGACCTCGCGTATCTCGCCGCGGGGCGGCTGGATGGCTTCTGGGTCATGAGCCTGCAACCGTGGGATGTGGCCGCCGGCGCGCTGCTCGTGAAGGAAGCCGGTGGCCGCGTCGGTGACTTCGCCGGCGGCACCGATTTCCTGCGCACCAACGAAGTGATCGCCGCCACGCCGGGCGTGTTCAATCCGTTGCGAGAGGCGATTGCGCTAGCCCGCGGCTAGTCGCTGCAACGACTCCGCCAACGCTTGCGGAATCTCCACGCCATCCACCTGCGCGCGTTCCGCGATCGCATCGCGCCGCGCGCCCGGCAGACGCACGCCGGCATCCTCCAGCATCGCCGTCACTAGCGTCTCGACACGTTCGAAGTACACGGCCTGCCCGGCCAATGCGCCAGGGTCGACCACGAGAAAGGCCTGCCCGATGCGCGGCGCGTTACCCGCATCGACGAAAAATGAATCCGCCTCGAAGCCCATCGCAGCGCCGGTCAGCGCGCACGCCAGCAACTCGACGATCAGCGCCAGCATCGCACCCTTGGCGCCGCCCATCGGCAACATGGAGCCCGCCATGCCGGCTGCGGGATCAGTCGTGGGCAGGCCCTCCTTGTCGAGCGCCCAACCCAGCGGGATCGACCTGCCCTCCTTCGCCGCCACCATCAGCTTGCCGCGCGCGACCTCCGACAACGACAGGTCGATCACCAGGGGCGCGCCGCCGCGGCGCGGAAAAATTGCGGCAATCGGATTGGTCCCGAAGAGCGGGCGCTTGCCACCGGCGGCGGGCATCGCGGCCGGCGAGTTGCCAAAGGCCAGTCCGACCATTCCCGCCTGCGCCACCGGCAGCAGGTGCCAGGCCGCCACGCCGAAATGATGGCTGTTGGTGACACCCGCAAACGCAACACCCAATTCGCTCGCCCGCGCGATGGCTTCCTGCACGGCCAGCGCGCACGCGGGAAAGGCCAGGCCTTGGTGCGCATCGATCAGCACCGCCGCGCCCTTGCTGCGGGCCACCTCCGGCAACGCCGCGCCGTTGGCCCGGCCGTTGCGCAGGTGCGTCGTGTATTGCGCGATCCGCGACATCCCGTGCGAGGGCAGGCCCTGCAGTTCGGCCGCGACCAATGCGTCGGCGGTGGTCGTGGCCATCGCGTCACCCGCGCCGGCACGGCGCAACGCGCGTTCCGCCAGCGAATGCAGTTCTGCAGCCGAAAACCGTGGCATAGGTGTCTCCGTCAGTGCGTTCGCAACGCGGCGGCCACCGCGTCGGCAACCATGGATGACACGCGCACATTCGATTCGCGCGTCACACCCGCGATGTGCGGCGTCAGCAGCAGGTTCGGGCATCCCGCCAGCGGGGAGCCGGCCGGCAGCGGCTCGTGGTCGAAGACATCGAGGGCCGCGCCACCCAATGCTCCCCCGCGCAATGCAGCGGCCACCGCCGCTTCGTCCACGACGCCACCACGCGCGGTATTGATCAGGATGGCTTCGGGCTTCATCTGCGCCAGTTGCGTGGCGCCGATCAGGTTGCGCGTGGCATCGACCAGCGGCACGTGCAGCGACAGCACATCGGACTGCGCGATGACAGCACCCAGCGTGACACAGAGCGTGCCGTGCTCGCCCCAAAGCGGCGACGACGCTGGGACCTGCGGGTCGAACGCGATGACCCGCATGCGCAACCCGCGTGCCAGCATCGCAGTCAGGCGCCCGATGCCACCGAAGCCGATCAGGCCGAGGGTCTTGCCGGCGATCTCGCGGCCGTTCGACAGCGGCGCGCGAGGCCACGTGCCGGCGCCCACCGCGCCGGTGGACTGATAGGCGCCGCGCAGCAGCAGCATCGCGGTGCCCACGACGTACTCGGCGACTGCCAGCGCATTGGCGCCCGTCGCGGGAATCACCGCGATACTGCGTGCTGCGCAGGCGGTGGTATCGATGTTGTCGAGGCCGACACCCAGCCGCCCCACCACCCGCAGTCGTGGCGCCGCCGCCAGCAACGCGGCGTTGACCTGCGTTCGGTTGCGCACGATCAGCGCGTGGGCGTCCGCCAGCGATGCCTGCAGCACCGCCGGGCGATCGACCAGGTCCTGCTCATAGGTGACATCGAACGATGCCTTCAGCGACGCCACCGCCGCGTCGTCCATGAATTCACTGATGATGATGCGCATGGCGTCCTCGAGACTTGAAGCGGCGTGCCGGCGCGCCCCGACCCCCAGGCATCGACGGGCCGGAAGTGATCAGGTGGCAAAGAGCTGGTCGGGATCGGCAAATGCCTTGAACTCGAGCGCATTGCCGAAAGGATCGAGAAAGAACATCGTCGCCTGTTCGCCGGGTAGTCCTTTGAAGCGGATGTGCGGTTCGATCACGAACGCCACCGCGGCCGCCTTCAGTTTCGCGGCCAATGCTTCCCATTCCGGCAATGCCATGACGACGCCGAAATGGCGCACGGGAACGTTGTCGCCGTCGACGAGGCTGCTGACATCGCTCAAATCCTGCGCCGCAACCTGGTGCGCCACGATCTGGTGACCGAAGAAATCGAAATCCACCCAGTCCGGTGAACTGCGTCCTTCCGCGCAACCGATGAACGCGCCGTAGAACGCCCGGGCGGCCGCAAGGTCGGTGACCGGAAAGGCCAAGTGGAAACGTGGATAGTCGCGGCGGGCCAGATGCTGGCTCATGATTGCGTTCCCCAATGGCGCACGATGCGCGTTGCGATGGTGTCAGGCCTGCCAGGGCAGGCGGTCGAGGTCCACGTTGCCGCCGGTGAGGATGACACCAACACGCTTTCCCCGGACCGCGAGCGTACCTTCCAGCATGCAGGCCAGCGGCACGGCGCACGAAGGCTCGATGATGATCTTCATCCGCTCCCACGTCACACGCATCGCCCGTACGATGGCATCCTCGCTGCAGGTGCCGATGGCGAAGACATGCGCCGACAGCGCGCGAAACGTCCGCGGTGACAGCGCGCCGCGCAGGCCGTCGGCGATCGTGTGCGCGGCCGGCGGCGGCTGCAACGCGCCCGCTGCCAGGCTGCGCGCAGCGTCATCTGCCCCCAGGGGTTCGGCACCCAGCACCGTGATCCCCGGCGCCATGCCTTTGGATGCGATCGCAGTGCCGGACAACAGTCCGCCGCCGCCGACCGGTGCGACGACGATGTCGAGGACCGGCTGTTCCTCCAGCAATTCGAGCACGGCGGTCCCCTGGCCCGCGATGACCATCGGGTCGTCGTAGGGATGCACCAGGACCGCACCGGTGGTGCGGCCCACTTCTGCGCACAACGCTTCGCGCGCGGCGAGTGTGGGTGCGCAGAAATGCACGATGCCGCCGAAGCCCTTCACGTTGGCCACCTTGATGGCCGGCGCGTTCTCGGGCATGACCACGTGCGCGGGAATGCCGCGGCGCTGCGCGGCCCATGCCAGCGCGGCACCGTGATTGCCGGACGAGTGGGTCACCACGCCATGGGCGGCCGCCGCTGCAGTGAGCGAAAACACCGCGTTGCAGGCACCGCGCGCCTTGAACGCGCCCACCTTCTGGAAATTCTCGCACTTGAAGAACAACGTCGCGCCCGTCATGTCATCGAGCGACCGCGATGTCATCACCGGCGTACGATGGATGTGCGGCGTAATGCGCGCGTGGGCGGCGCGGATGGCGGCGAGATCGGGCAGCGCCAGCGCGGGCGCGATTTCGTTGTCAGGCACCATCCATCCAGTCTCCGGGCAAACACGCCGCATCAATGCGGACGCAGCACAATCTTGGCCGATGCGGCGCGGCCCTGGTCGAGATCGGCAAACGCGGCGGCGCCGTCGGCAAGCGGGCGTTCTTCCACCCAGGCCAGGTCGCAGAACGAACCATTATAGAGGGCGGCCACTGTGGCCCTTAAATCGGCGGTGGTATACGTATACGTCCCGATCAGCGTGATTTCGGCCAGCGTCAACCGGCGCATGTCGATCTCGCTCGCCCAGTCCTGCAGTCCGATATGCATCACCACGCCACCCGGTGCCACCGCCGCCAGCGCCGCAGTTCGCGTGGACTTGGCGCCGACGGCATCGATCACCAGGGGCCACGCGCCCGCTTCAGGCGCCTGTCCCGCCGTCGGGTCCAGCGTGGCGCAGCCGGCGTGACGCGCAGCCGAGGCGCGCCGCAGTGGATTGGTTTCGACCAGCGTCACCGATGCCCCGCGCGACCGCAGCAGCAGCGCCGCCAGCATGCCGATGGCGCCGCCGCCGATGATTAGCACCCGTCCCTCCGCCGGCGGCCGGTGGCACGCGCGCGTGGCCACGTCGATCGCATGCAACGCGGTGGCCGCCGGTTCCGTCAGCGCTGCCTGCCGCGCCGTCATGTCCTGCGGAATGTCGATCAGGCTACGCGCCGGGATCGCCATGAACTCGGCAAATGCGCCCGGACGCGTCATGCCCACCATCGTGCGGTTGCTGCAGAGGTTGTCGCGCCCCTGCACGCAGTAGTCGCAAACACCGCAGGTGATCAGCGGATTGGCGGTCACGCGCTTGCCGGTGCCGGGGCCCTCGATGATCGTGCCGGCGAGTTCGTGGCCGAGTATAAGTCCCGGCTTGCGGCGTGGGTCGTGGCCATGAAACGCATGCATGTCGGAACCGCAGATGCCCACCGCATCGATGCGCAGGATAACCTCCCCCACGGCAAGCGCCGGTTGCGGCACGTCGCGCAACGTCATCTCGTTGGGAGCGGTATAGACCAGTGCGCGCATCCTCGATCCCCCCTATCCGGCGGTGAAGCCGCCATCGACGAACAGTGTCTGGCCGGTGACGTAATCCGATGCGCGGCTGGCAAGAAACAGCAACGCGCCCGCGAGATCGTCCATCTCGCCGTTGCGACCGACCATCGTGCGCGCCGCCATGGCGCCCGCGCGCGCGGCATCCGCGAAGACGGGCGCCGTCAACGGCGTGCGGAAGAAGCCCGGCGCGATCGCATTGGCCGTGATGCCGTGGCGCGACAGGGCTTGCGCCTGCGCACGCGTCAGTTGCATGATGCCGCCCTTGGTGGCGCCATAGGGCGCGCTATCTGCAAACGCGCGCACCGATTGCAGCGAGCCGATGTTGATGATGCGTCCCCAGCGCCGGGCGATCATCGCGGGGGCCAGCGCCTGCACCAGGAAGAAGGGCGCGGTGAGGTTGAGCGCCAGCGTACGGTCCCAGTCATCGTCGGTGACCTCCTGCATCGGCCGCCGCACGTTGATTCCCGCCGCATTGACGACGATGTCAACGGCGCCAAAGACATTCCCCGCGCGCGCCCCCGCCTCGCGTAACGCGGCGCGATCGGCAAGGTCCACCGGTAGTGCCGACGCGCGTCCACCCGCCGCCGCTATTGCTGCGGCTGTCCCGGCCAGCTCGCCGGTGCGGCGCGCCACCAGCACCACCGCCGCGCCAGCCTGCGCGAGAGTGATGGCCATCGCGCGACCGATACCCGAGGATGCGCCGGTGACCAGCGCCACCTTGCCGGTCAGGTCGAACAACGCTGCGGCGCTACCTGCCATCGTCAGGCATCGTGCGCCAACGCGAAGGTTTCGGCCGGAAAATACTTGCGCAGCCGGTCATCGGCCGTGCGCGCATGCGCCTCCATGCCTTCAAGGCGCGAGATGCGCGCGGTGACCTGCGCCACGTCGCGATTGGCTTCGCGCGTCATCCGCTGCCACGTCACCGTCTTGATGAACTTGTGCACCGACAGTCCGCCGGAGTACCGCGCGGCGCCCTTGGTCGGTAGGATGTGATTGGGTCCGGACACCTTGTCGCCGAACGCCACTGTGGTTTCCTCGCCGAGGAACAGCGATCCGTAGCAGGTGAGCCGCTTGAGCCACCAGTCGAGGTCGCGCGCGTGCACCTCGAGGTGCTCTGCCGCCAGCTGATCCGAGATCCGCGCCGCGTCCTCGCGCGTGTCGCACAGGATGACTTCGCCGTAATCGCGCCACGCAGAGCCGGCAGCATCGCGCGCCGTCGGCGGCAAGGTCTCGATCAGCAGCGGCATCAGCCGCGTGACTTCATCGGCCAGCTCGCGCGACGTTGTAATGAGCCACGCCGGGGATTCATGCCCGTGTTCCGCCTGGCCCACCATGTCGGACGCCACGATGGCGGCGTCGGCACTGTCGTCCGCGATCACGCACACCTCGGACGGACCGGCGAATACATCGATGCCGACCTTGCCGAACAGCATGCGCTTGGCCTCGGCGACG
>JBBQEY010000052.1:0-17154 GCA_038321425.1 Burkholderiales bacterium
TGCCGGGCTTCTGCGTGAGGAAGCCGGCGATCGAAGCGGCATAGCCGGCGTTCTGCTCGTGCCGGAACGCGATCACGCGCAGGCCTTCCTTCTGCATGCGGCGCGTGAGATCGGTGATCGGGATGCCGGGCAGGCCGAAGATGGTATCGATGCCATTGAGCTTCAACGCCTCGATGACGAGCTGGAAGCCGTCGATTTCCTGGGCGATCGCGGCGCCGCTCGCGACCTTCAGCGAGTCGTCGGCAACAGTCGAACCAGTCTTGGCAGCAGTTACGATGGACATGGTGTGCTCCTGAAAGTAAGTGACCGCTTCACCGCCAGGCCATTGCCCGCGTGTGGGTCGCCACGCGCGAATCGGTACCGTTGCCGGCGCGCCGGTGACCTCGAAGTGACTTTTAAAACACAATATATAATATATCAGGGATCTTCAATATGCAGCTTCGGATGACTCGTCGCCAGCCTGCTGCTAGTACTTGCTGACGGTGAACCGCCGGATTCCGGACTCGATGGACCGCAACTGATTCTCGACGGACTTCACGCCATCGACGCCCGCAATGATTTCGGCGGCGCGCGTGCTTTCCGCGGCGTTTACGACGATGCCGCGCAGTGTCACGGCGCCGTTGTCCGCCTCCGCAGTGATGTTCACTTCGTCCGTGGCCTCGTTGGCCTTCAGCGTCGCGCGGACGCGAGCCTCCAGCGCCAGATTGCGCAGCTTCGCCGCGCTGGCCGGTGTCGGCTGGAACTCCGGCCGCCGCAACAGCGCAATCACCTGCTCGATGCAGCTTTCCACCGCAACCCGTCCGGTGTTGAGCGTGAGGTCGTACAGCAGCGGATCAAGCAGGTCGACACCGAAATTCTGCTGCGTGCGTGCCACGTGCGCCGCTTCCGAGCGCTCGATTTCCTCGCGCGCGAGATCCGCATCGTCGGAGTCGAGCCGCTCCATCAACCACTGCACGCGATTGGCCAGCGGCGCGCAGACGCGCACCAGCGGAATGTGGGACACGCCTTTCAGGATGCTGGTGGCGCCCCAGCCGCGGATCACGATGTTGCCCTCCTGCGCCAGCGACAGGATTTCCTCCGCGGCGTAGACGGCGAACACATCGGCATCGACGCCACGCTTCTCGAGCCATCCCGCCTGGCCTTCGCGGACACGGCGGATCAGGCTGCGCTTGACGTGCATGCGCTCGGCCACCGTGTCGCCCACTTCATGCTGGACGACTTTCAAGCCCAGCGCCTGCGCGACACCCTGCGCCACGTCGGTGCCGAGCGTGGCCATTTCCTGGGTCATTGCAATCACGGTCATCGCGGTCTCCCTGCACGTTGCGAAGTCGGGTTCACGCTGCGGCCTTGCCCGGCCGCACCATTGCGATCACGCGACCGATCAGCGGCCACACCAGCATCAGCAGCGCCAGCGTGGTGATGGTGCCGACGAGGCCGTTCGAGAAGAAGATGGACAGTTCACCCTGCGAGCCCAGGATGGCCTGCCGGAACGAATCTTCGGCGCGGTCACCCAGCACCAGGGCCAGCACCAGCGGTGCCAGCGGATAGTCGAGCTTCTTGAAGAGATAGCCCAGCACCCCGAACACCAGCATCAGGTACACGTCGAACATCGAGTTGTGCACTGTGTAGGCGCCCACCGCGCAAATCACGATGATCACTGGCGCGATGATCGAGAACGGGATGCGCAGGATCGCGGCGAAGAGCGGCACGGTGGTGAGCACCACGATCAGCCCCGCAAGGTTCCCGAGGTACATGCTGGCGATGAGGCCCCACACGAAATCCTTCTGCTCGACGAAGAGCAGCGGCCCGGGTTGCAGGCCCCAGATCAGCAGACCACCCAGCAGCACGGCCGCGGTGGGCGAACCCGGGATGCCGAGGGTCAACATCGGCAACAGCGCGCTGGTGCCGGCGGCATGCGCGGCCGTTTCCGGCGCGATGACGCCTTCCAGCTGGCCCGTGCCGAACTTGTCGCCGTTCTTCGACATGCGCTTGGCCACGCCATAGCTCATGAACGAGGCCGGCGTGGCGCCACCCGGCGTGATGCCCATCCAGCAGCCGATGATGGAACTGCGCACCATCGTCATCCAGTACGTAGGCAATTTTTTCCACGTTTCCCACACGACCTTTCGATCGATCTTGCCGCGCGTGCCCTTGAAGGCGAGGCCCTCTTCCATCGTCAGCAAGATCTCGCCGATGCCGAAGAGGCCGATCACCGCGATCAGGAAGTCGAAGCCTTTCAGCAAGGGTATGAAGCCGAACGTGAGGCGCAATTGGCCGGTGACGGTATCGAGGCCGACGGTGGCGAGACCGAAGCCCAGCATCATCGCGGCCAGCGTCTTCCATGGCGAACCCTTGCTCATGCCGACGAAGCTGCAGAACGTGAGCAGGTACACCGCGAAGAATTCAGGCGGACCGAATTTGAGTGCGAACTTGGCGACCAGTGGTGACAGGAACGTGATCAGCACCACGGCCACGAACGCCCCGATGAACGACGACGTGAACGACGCGGTGAGCGCCTCGCCCGCGCGCCCCTGCTGCGCCAGCGGATACCCGTCGAAGGTGGTGGCCACCGACCAGGGCTCGCCAGGGATGTTGAAAAGGATCGAGGTGATCGCGCCCCCGAACAGCGCTCCCCAGTAGATGCAGGACAGCATGATGATCGCGGACACCGGGGGCATCGTGAACGTGAGCGGCAGCAGGATGGCAACACCGTTGGCCCCGCCCAGCCCTGGCAGCACACCGATCAGCACGCCGAGGAGCACGCCGATCAACATCAGCATCAGGTTGTACCAGGACAGGGCGACCGCGAAGCCCCCGAACAGCGAGTTCAGTTCATCCAACGTTGCTCTCCCTTGATGCCGATGTTGCGCAGGACCCGGTGACCCCCGGACCGTGGACCCGGACGGCGCGCCTTGCCTGTACGGTCAATCAGTAGCCGAACAGGGCCTCGAGCGGGCCCTTGGGCAGCGGAACCTTGAACCAGACCTCGAACATCAGCCACAGCGCGATCACCACTATCGCACTGATGAAGATGCTCTTCAGCCACGAGAACTTGCCCTGCCACACCATGAACGCGGTGATGAACAGCAGCGATGCGACATAGATGCCGAGGAGCCCGATCGCGATCGTGTAGATCACCGTCGGGATCAAGACCGCCATGATCAGCCTGGCCTGGCCCTTTTCGACGAAATCCTCCCCGGCGTTCTTGGCCCGCACCGCATGAAATACCGACACGGCAGCGCTGAAGCAGAGGATCAATCCGATGTAGAACGGGAAGTAACCGGACTTGGGTCCGTCGTCACCCCAGCCGGTGCCGAGCCGGTTGGCATCGATGATCAGGATCGTGCCCAGCACAAGGAGAATGGCGCCGACGGCGATCTCCATGGTCCTGGTCGAGACGAGGCCCTGCTTGTCAGGTTCCATCGAAGGGAGCCTTCCGCGAAGTTGACGACGTGGTGGCACCGCGGGCCCGCACGCCACGAGCGCGCGCGGGCCGCTTGTTGCGGCGGTATTACTTGGCGAGGAAGCCTGCTTCCTTCATCAGGTCCTGATGGGTCTTTTCGGCAGCCTCGACCCACTTCGCGTACTCGGCGCCCGCCATGAATGTCTGATTGAAGGCGCCCTTCTCCATGAACTCTTTCCATTCCGGCGTTTCCCGCACCTTCTTGAAGAGGTCCACGTAGAACGCGACCTGGTCCGGCGTGACACCCGGCGCCATGAAGATGCCGCGCAACATCACGTAGTCCATCGCCACACCGGATTCCTTGCAGGTGGGGATGTCATTCCACGACATGTCGGCCGTCACCTTGTTCTTGTAGGGCATGCGCGTGGCGTCGAACACGCACAGCGGGCGCAACGCACCGCCGCGCCACTGCGCCACTGCCTCGATCGGGTTGTTGACCGACGAATCGATGTGCTTGCCCGTCAACTGCACGGCCACGTCACCGCCCCCCTTGTACGGAATGTACGTGTACTTGACGCCGGCAGCCTTTTCGATGGCGACCGTGATGATCTGGTCTTCCTGCTTCGACCCGGTGCCGCCCATCTTCATCTTGCCGGCGCCCGCCGCCTTGGTGGCGTCGATGTAGTCCTTGGCCGTCTTGTAGGGTGTCTCGGCGTTGACCCACAGCACGAACTGGTCGAGGGCCAGCATCGCGACGGGCGTCAGGTCCTTCCAGTTGAACGGCACGCCGGTGGCGAGCGGCGTCGTGAACAGGTTCGACAGCGTGATGATGATCTTGTGCGGGTCGCCCTTGCTGCCCTTGATGTCGAGGAAGCCCTCGGCGCCGGCGCCGCCGGATTTGTTGAGAACCACCATCGGCTGCTTCATCAGGTTGTTCTTGATGATGATGCCCTGGACGAAACGCGCCATCTGGTCGGCACCGCCACCGGTTCCCGCCGGGACGATGAATTCGACCGACTTGGTGGGCTCCCACGCAGCCATCGCTGGCGCGCTTGCCATGCATACCACCAGCGCGACGGCGCCAAGGATGCCCTGCTTGATCCGGATTCGCATGCTGCTTCTCCTAAGGTGATGTGCCCAACCAACGCGCGAGGCGTGCGATGGCCTTGACGAGCAGTTCAGAACGAGGGGACTAGACGCGAGCCGAAGCCATCGCGGGCGGCTGCGCACGCACGGGCGTGCATGCACAGGGCGCAGGACGACTGCGGATTGTTCATGGTGCCTCCTCCACAATGCGCCGGCGTATCTGCCGACACCGTGCAATTCGCCGCGTGGCCATGCCCGCAGCTGTTTTCTGATGCACGTTTGATATACCGTATCTGATATATTCAGATGCGTCAACACTGGCAGGCAGCATAAGTGCAGCAGACACTTGACCGCAACGCCGCAGCCGGCAAAGGAGAGCATGCATGAAGCTTTGCGTCTATGGGGCCGGAGTGACCGGTGGGTACCTCGGCGTAGCCTGGACCGACCGCAGACGCGCGCAGATGGCGCCACAGGCACGACCAGCATGATCATCGCGGAAACCGACCTGCAACCGCTGCCAGGAGCCGATCCCATGTCGACCATATCGCTCGCTGCGGCGCCGTCGTTCTCGGTGCGTCCGCTCAACACCAACATGAGCTTCCGCGACCAGGCCTACGTCGTGCTGAAGCAGGCGATCGCCAACGCCGACGTGTACGACCAGCATGAGGAGATCCGCCTCGACGAGCGCGAGCTTTCCTCCGCGCTGGGGGTGAGCCGGACGCCGATCCGCGAGGCGATGACGCTGCTGGAGCAGGAAGGCTTCCTGCGCACGTTGCCGCGCCGCGGCATCTTCATCGTGCGCAAGACCAAGCGCGACATCATCGAGATGATCGAGATGTGGGCGGCGCTCGAAAGCATGTCCGCGCGGCTCGCCACGTTGCACGCCACCGATGCCGACATCGCGTCGCTGCGGCACATGTTCGACAGTTTCGCGAACACCACGCCCACGGCGCATCTCGAGGAATACTCGGAGACGAACCTCGCGTTCCACCAGGCCATCTTCAAGCTGGGTGGGTCGAAGTTGATGACGGACACGGTACAGAACCTGCTGATCCATGTCCGCGCGATCCGCAAGATGACCATCTCGAAGGACGACCGCGCCAGCCGCTCGATCGTCGACCACATGAACATCATCGACGCGCTGGAAAAGCGCGACACCGAACGCGCCGAACGACTGACGCGGCAGCACACGCTCGACCTCGCGGCGTTCGTCGACAAATATTGCGACTTCCTGACGTGACGACAATGGCGGATGTTCCCGGAAAAGTAGTCGATGTGTCGGGCCTGCGCCGCCAGCGCGGCGGGCGCGGTCGTCCGAAGGGCCGCGCGGTCGATCCGCAGGCACTGGCAGAGATCCGCGACCTGCTGGGCGAACTTCCGCGGCGGCACGACCTGCTGATCGAGTTCCTGCACCGGATCCAGGACCGCTACCGTGGCATCAGCACGGCGCACATGACCGCGTTGGCCGCCGAGCTCAAACTTGCGACCACCGAGGTGTACGAGGTGGCGACGTTCTATCACCACTTCGACGTGCTGCGCGACGGCGAGGCGCCGCCTCCCGCCGTCACCGTGCGCGTCTGCGACACCTATTCCTGCGCGATGGCAGGCGGCCACGAACTGCTGGCGCAATTGCAGCGCGACGTCGGCCCGGACGTGCGCGTGATCCCGGCCCCGTGCATCGGTCGCTGCGACCATGCGCCCGCTGCCGTCGTCGGCACGCGCCCGATCGACCACGCCACACCGGACGAGGTGCATGCCGCCTTGGCCGACGGCGCGGTGCGCGCAGCGCCGTTGCCGGCGCTGCGCCTCGCCGAGTATCGCGCCGCCGGTGGCTACGCGACGCTGCGCCAATGCGTCGATGGCGACCGCGATGTCGAATCGGTGCTGCAGACGATGGAGCACTCCGGCTTGCGCGGCCTTGGCGGCGCCGGCTTCCCGTCGGGGCGCAAGTGGCGCATCGTGCGCGCCGAACCCGCGCCGCGCCTGATGGCGATCAACATCGACGAAGGCGAGCCTGGCACGTTCAAGGATCGCTACTATCTCGAGCGCGACCCGCATCGGTTTATCGAGGGCTTGCTGATCGCGGCGTGGGCGGTGGGCATCGACGCCATCTATATCTACCTGCGCGACGAATATGCGGCATGCCGTGAACTGCTGTCCCAGGAACTCGCCGCATTGCAAGCCGACCCGCCGGTGCCGCTGCCTGCGATCGAGTTGCGGCGGGGCGCGGGGGCGTACATCTGCGGCGAAGAGTCGGCGATGATCGAATCGATCGAAGGCAAGCGCGGCATGCCGCGGCTGCGCCCGCCCTATGTGGCGCAGGTGGGGCTCTTCGGGCGGCCCACGCTCGAGCACAACATGGAAACTCTTTACTTCGTCCGCGACATCCTCGAAAAGGGCCCGCAGTGGTTCGCCGATCACGGGCGCAATGGCCGGCACGGCTTGCGTTCGTTCTCGGTGTCGGGCCGCGTGCGCATTCCCGGCGTGCATCTCGCGCCGGCCGGCATCACGGCGCGCGAACTGATCGACGAATTCTGCGGCGGCATGCTGGCGGGTCACACGTTGTATGCGTACCTGCCGGGCGGCGCTTCGGGTGGCATCCTGCCGGCGTCGCTCGCCAACGTGCCGCTTGACTTCGACACGCTGCAGCCGCACGGCTGCTTCATCGGCTCGGCTGCCGTGATCGTGCTGTCACAGCATGACAAGGCGCGCGACGCGGCGCTCAACATGATGCGTTTCTTTGCCGACGAATCCTGCGGCCAGTGCACACCGTGTCGCGTGGGCACGCAGAAGGCCGCCCTGTTGATGGCCGATGGTCGGTGGGACACCGCGCTGCTCGAGGACCTGTCGCAGGCAATGGCCGATGCGTCGATCTGCGGCCTGGGGCAAGCGGCGCCCAACCCGATACGATGCGTCGTGAAGTATTTCCCTGCCGAGATCACGTGACTGCCCGAGCCACCAACGATGAAGCCCGCGCAGATTGGAGAGTGCCGATGAACGCCCGTGACCCCCATACCGTCGAATTCCTGCTGAATGGCGAGCCCGTATCCGGCCGCGCGGACGAGACGCTGCTGCAGGTGGCCGATCGCTATGGTGTCGAGATCCCGCGCCTGTGCTACATGGACGGCATGCGCCCCGACGGCAACTGCCGGTCGTGCATGGTCGAGATCAAGGGCGAGCGCGTGCTGGCGCCGTCGTGCTGCCGCACACCTGCGCCCGGCATGGAAGTGACGAGCAACAGTCCTCGCGCCGTCCATTCGCAGAAGATGGTCGTCGAACTGCTGGCGGCCGACGTGCCGGACACGGTCTACAAGCCCGATTCGGAGCTCACGCTGTGGCAGCGCAAGCTCGGCATCGGCCGTCCGCGCTTCGCTGCGCGTGCGCAGCCCGCGCCGGATTTCTCGCATCCGGCGATGACGGTCAACCTCGATGCCTGTATCCAGTGCACGCGGTGCGTGCGCGCCTGTCGCGAAGTCCAGGTCAACGATGTGATCGGCTTTGCGTTTCGCGGTGGCGCCTCGGCCATCGTGTTCGACGAAGGCGACCCGATGGGCGACAGCTCGTGCGTCGCGTGCGGCGAATGCGTGCAGGCCTGCCCCACCGGTGCGCTGGCGCCCGCACGCGACGCCTATCTCGTCACCGCCGACAAGACGGTGGAATCCGTGTGTCCGTACTGCGGCGTGGGTTGCCAGCTCACCTATCACGTCAAGGACAATGCGATCTTCCGCGTCGAGGGCCGCGCCGGGCCCGCCAACGAGGAGCGGCTGTGCGTGAAGGGCCGCTTCGGCTTTGACTACGTCCAGCACCCGCAGCGCCTGACGAAGCCGCTGATCCGCAAGGCCGGCGTGCCGAAATCGGCCGACTTCACGATGGATCCGGCCGACCCGCTGTCGGTGTTCCGCGAGGCCACGTGGGAAGAAGCGCTGGCGCTGGCTGGCGGCACGCTCGCCAGGTTGCGCGACACGCATGGCAAGAAATCCCTGGCCGGCTTCGGTTCGGCGAAGGGTTCGAACGAGGAGGCCTATCTCTTCCAGAAGCTGGTGCGCACCGGCTTCGGCTCGAACAACGTCGATCACTGCACGCGGCTGTGCCATGCCTCGAGTGTGGCGGCACTGCTGGAAGGCATCGGCTCCGGTGCGGTCTCCAACCCGGTGATGGACGTGCTCGACGCCGAAGTCATCTTCATCATCGGCGCGAACCCGACCGTGAATCACCCGGTCGCCGCCACGTGGATCAAGAATGCGGTGAAGAACGGCAGCAAGCTGATCATCGCTGATCCGCGCCGCTCCGATCTCGCGCGGCTCGCCACGCACTTCCTGCAGTTCCGCGCCGACACCGACGTGGCGCTGCTGAATGCGCTGATGCACGTGATCGTGCACGAGGGCCTGGTGGACGAGTCCTTCGTCCGCGCGCGCACCACGGGTTACGAGGCGTTGCGCGCCAACGTCGAGGGCATGAGCCCGGAGGCGATGGCGCCGATCTGCGGCGTCCCGGCAGACACGATCCGCGCCGTGGCGCGCCTCTATGCGTCGTCGAAGGCGTCGATCATCCTGTGGGGCATGGGCATCTCGCAGCACATCCACGGCACCGACAACGCGCGCTGCCTGATCGCGCTGGCGCTGATGACGGGCCAGGTGGGACGCCCGGGCACCGGCCTCCATCCGCTGCGCGGACAGAACAACGTGCAGGGTGCTTCGGATTGCGGCCTCATCCCGATGATGCTGCCCGACTACCATCGGATCGACGAGCCCGTGTGGCGCGCGCGCATGGAGGCCTTGTGGGACACACCGCTCGATCCCAAGCCGGGACTCACCGTCGTCGAGATCATGGACGCCGTGCATGCGGGCACGATCCGCGGCATGTACATCATGGGCGAGAACCCGGCGATGTCCGATCCGGATGTGCATCACGCACGCGCGGCGCTGGCGAAACTCGAGATGCTGGTCGTGCAGGACATCTTCCTCACCGAGACTGCGTACCTCGCCGACGTGGTGCTGCCGGCGTCCGCGTTCCCCGAGAAGACCGGCACGTTCACCAACACCGACCGTACCGTGCAACTTGGCCGGCAGGCGTTGACACCGCCGGGTGACGCGCGGCAGGACCTGGCCATCATCGTCGACATGGCGAGGCAGCTGGGGCTCGACTGGAACTACGCGCATCCGCGCGACGTATTCGCCGAGATGCGCGAGGCGATGCCCTCCATTGCGGGCATCACGTGGGTGCGGCTCGAGGCCGAAAGCGCCGTCACGTATCCATGCGAGGAGGAAGGCGACCCCGGTGAACCGATCATCTTCGTCGATGACTTCCCCACCGCCAGCGGTCGCGGCCGGTTCGTGCCCGCCAACATCATTCCCGGCGCCGAGCAGCCCGACGCCGAATTTCCATTCGTGCTGATCACCGGCCGGCAACTGGAGCACTGGCATACGGGCAGCATGACGCGCCGCACACGCGTGCTGGACGCGATCGAACCCGATGCGCACGTGTCGATCCATCCGCTCGATCTCGATGCGCTGGGGCTGTTGCCCGGCGACGTGATTACCGTGGAATCGCGGCGCGGCAAGCTCGCGCTGCGCGCGCGCGCCGACCCGGGCACGCCACGCCAGACGGTGTTCATTCCGTTCGCATACTACGAAGCCGCCGCCAATATCCTGACCAACGCGGCGCTCGATCCCTTCGGCAAGATCCCCGAGTTCAAGTACTGCGCCGTGCGGGTGTCGGCAGGCGGCACGGCCAGCGCGCAATCAGGCTACAACCTTTCGCCCTCCTCGCACGCGACCCCGTAGGCGAGGCTTCAGCCTCGCGGCGACGGCGGAGGGTCGACCACGCGACCGTGGGCGACGCCATAGGCGGAAGCTGTAGGTGGAAGCTGTAGGCGAGGCTTCAGCCTCGCTGCGACGGCGCATGCATGTCGCGTGATGCGCTATTTCAGCGCAGCGCCTTCCAGATCATGTAGGCGCCCAGCACGAACAGCATCGCGGCGAACGCACGGCGCAGCCTCGCCACCGGCCACGCATGCGCCATCTTCGCGCCCAGCGGCGCGAGCAGCGAGGTCGCCAGCGCGATCACCACGAACGCCGGCAAGTAGACGTAGCCGATCGAATGCGCCGGCAAGCCGGCCTTGCCCCATCCGGCCCATATGTAGCCTGCCGTCGCGGCAAGTGCCACTGGCACGCCGATCGCCGCAGAGGTGGCCACGGCTGTTTGCATCTTCATGTTGCAGCGGGTGAAGAACGGCACCGCGAGAAACGCGCCGCCGGTGCCGACCATGCCGGCCATCAGGCCGATGGCGCCGCCAACGCCAAACAACCCCATTGCGCCCGGCAACTCGCGGTCGGCCTGCGGCGGCTTGTTGCGCACCATCCGGTACGACGCCGACCAGATGAAGAGTCCGAAAATAGCCGCCAGCAGCCGCGCCGGCAGTGCCGCGGCGATCTGCGGACCCAGCAGCGAACCCAGTACCAATCCGGGCGCCAGCGCGCGCATCGTCGGCCAGTCGACCGCGCCGCGCTGGTGATGCGCCCGCGTGGACGCGATGGCAGTGAAGATGATCGTCGCGGAGGACGTGCCGATCGCCAGCGGTAGCACATGCGATGTCAGCACGCCTTCGCGTTCGAATACTTCCATCAGCACCGGCACGATCGTGAAGCCGCCCCCGATGCCCAACAGTCCGGCCAGGAAGCCGACGACCACGCCCAGCGTGACGAGTACCCCGAGCAGTCCGAAACTCACGGCGCCGTGCCGTGTCGACTCACTTCGCCGCCTTCAAGAGCTTCAATACGGCCGCCCATTCCTGCGCCGTGACCGGCGTGATGGAAAGACGGTTGCCCTTGCGCAACGTCACCATGTCGGCAAGCGCCGCCGTTGCGCGCATTTGCGCAATGGGCACGAGCCGCGTCTTCTCGACCAGCTTGACGTCGACATTGAACCAGCGTGGATTGTCCTTCGTGGCCTTCGGGTCGTAGTACTTGCCGTTGGGTTCGAACTGCGTCACATCGGGATACGCCAGCTTCGAAACCTCGACGATGCCGGCGATGCCGGGCTCGGGGCAGCTCGAATGGTAGAAGAACGCGCGATCGCGAAGCTTCATCTCGCGCATGTAGTTGCGCGCCAGGTAGTTGCGCACGCCGAACCACGCCGTGGACTGCTTCTTCGCGGCAGCGAGATCGACGATCGAGACCTCGGCCGGTTCGGATTTCATCAGCCAGTACTGCATGCGCGCCTTCCGCCAGCCAAGGCCGTCCGACGCGAGTACACGCTCATCGACCGAGCGCCTTGCTGATCAATCGCCAGCTCTGGCACGTTCGTCCGCTTCCAGCCGCACTGGTGAAATCCGTTGGGCGCGGACCATCGGGCTGGCCCCAGCACGCGCGCTTGTTGCTGGCGTCGATGATCTCGTAGATGCCGCGCGTGACCTTGCCCTTGTTGGGGCCGACCTCTGACAACGAATCCACTTGCTTCGGCTTCGTCGCGGGATTGATCGTGAACTTGCCCTGCGGCGCCGTGCCCACCCCGGCATCGGCGGGAAAGCGGAAGATGTCGTGGTCAGTGATCAGCACCGTGGCGCGCGCGGTGGCTTCGGGCACCGGCTTGCCGTCCACCGTGCCGGACACGAGCTGCCAGCGGCCGGTCAGCGCGGCATAGTCGGCTTTGACCTGATCAGCGGGCGACATGGTTTGCGCCAGTGCGTGCGCCGCGATCAGCAGCAATGACGACGCAGCAATCCAATTGATCGATCGTCGCGACATGCATGAAATCCTCGACCAAAGCGAACGGCGCCCGAAGCGGGCGCCGCGCGCATGAAAAGGTGTCCCCCGATGATGCCGTGCCCACCGTCATCTTGAACCTGGGTTCAAGAATGGCCGCCTGCCGGAACCTTCAGGCGCTTCCACATGGGGGCGCACACCAGTCCACAAAGGCAAAGGCAGCCTCGCTACGAGAGCATTGGTTCAAAGAGTATATGGCGGGCTCGAGCACCCCAGGGAACATTGAACGTAAGACTGGCGAATACACCTACAGCACGGCAACCATCGCAGCGCGTACCAGCGTTGTGCCCTCAGAACAATTTCTCCTGTCCTGCCAGCACCTGGTCGATGGCCGACTGCATCGACTGGATTCTACGCTGCGCGTGCCCATCGTCAACGTTAGCCGATACGACGTTTACCGGCGCGGCAGGGGTAGGCCGCGCGCGGCGTTCGCGCAGAAGCTCGTTGGCGAGGTTCAAAGCGGCCATCACCGCAATGCGATCCACCGCGGCGATCTTGCCGCCATCGCGGATTTCGCGCATCCGCGTGTCGAGCAGCGCCACGGCCTCCATCAGCTCGGCGCGCTCGTGCTCCTTGCAACCGACCTTGAACTCGCGGCCGACCAACGTAATGTCGAGTTGGACGGTGCGGTCCGCCGCCGGGACGCTGCGCGTGCTCATCGATGTTCTCCCCTAACGGCGCTCATTCGGCCGGCATCCGGGCAATCAGCGCATCGAGGCGCGCGCCGGCCTGCTGGGTACGGATGGTCATTTCCCGATGCCGTTCCTGGGCCGTGGCCAGCTCGCGGCGCAGGGCCTCATTGGCCGCACGCAAGGCGCGCGTGTGCGCGATCAGCGTGGCGAGCTTCTGTTCGAGTTGGGCAAGGTCGGTTTCCATGGCGATATCCATTGTACGATTTCGACGGCACCAGCGCTTTTCACCGACTATAGGCGGCGCTCGCGCCGGGCGTCAACCGCCCGTCATTCCGTTCATCGGGCGGCCACCGGCGCCCGTGAGGGAGGTCCTCGTGGCGACTATCAAGGCGTACGTTCCGCACCTGGCATGGCGATGTCGAGAGGCTGGTACGCCACTTTCAACACCGTGAGTTCCTCGGTCCCGCCGGGCGTTTGCAGCATCACCGTGTCGCCTTCGCTTGCCTTCAGCAGCGCACGCGCCATCGGCGAAACCCAGCTGATGTAACCCCGGGTGGTGTCGATTTCGTCCACGCCGACGATGCTGACGGTGCGTTGTTCCCCGCGGCCGTTGACGACGGTAACCGTGGCGCCAAAGAAGACGCGGCCGGCGTCGTCTTCGTCGCGGCCGACGGGGTCGACGACCTGCGACAGGTCGAGGCGCTTGATCAGGAAGCGGATGCGCCGGTCGACTTCGCGCAACCGCTTCTTGCCGTAGATGTAATCGCCATTTTCCGAGCGGTCACCGTTACTGGCCGCCCACGACACCGTAGCCACCAGTGCCGGTCGCTCGGTGCCGACCAGATGGTCGAGCTCCGACTTCAACCGCGCGAAGCCGCCGGGGGTCATGTAGTTGCGCGTGCCCGCCGGCAGCGTCGGCGCGCCCTCCGGCGCATCGTCCTCTGCATCGTCGCCGTCTTCGGACTCGCGGGTGAAGGCCTTGTTCATCGTCGCGGCTGATTTCGAGTCATTGGTGCGGAACACCAAGTATAGGCCGCAGCCGCCTCGCACCCCCCGTCCTATAATCGCCAAATCCCCACGTTCGGGTCCTGCGTGCGTCGCTTCTCTCCCCTCGCGGTTCTGGTCCTTTTGGCCGGCTTTGCCGCAGCCGCGGTTGTCTTCGCGCTGGCCGCCGGCAGCGTGCCGGTGCGCATGCCTGCCGTGTGGAATGCGATGACCGGCGATGCCACGGACACCGCCTCCGCCGTCGTCCGCGAGTTGCGCTGGCCACGCGCGATGGCGGCCTTCGCGGTCGGTGGCTTGCTCGCCGTCGCCGGTGCATTGATGCAGGTGCTGTTGCGCAATCCGCTCGCCGATCCTTACGTGCTGGGGCTCTCCGGTGGTGCCGCGTGCGGCGCGCTCGGCGCAATGCTGATCGGCGCGACGGCATTGGTCACGCCCGCGGCCTTCGGCGGCGCGATCGTGTCGAGCATGCTGGTATTCGGCCTCGCGCGTGGCGATGGCGCGTGGTCGGCCACGCGGCTGCTGCTGACCGGCGTCGTCGTCGCGGCAGGATGGGGCGCGCTGATCATGCTGTTGCTCGCGACCGCGCCAGAGGCCCAGGTGCGCGGCATGCTGTTCTGGCTGATCGGCGATCTCGCGTCCAGCACGCACGGCGGCATCGCGCTCGCCACGTTGGTCGTGTTGCTGCTGCTGACGCTGCCGCTGGCGCGCGATGCGACGCTACTGGCACGCGGCGACGTGACGGCGGCAAGCCTCGGTGTACCCGTGCGGCCGCTGACGATCGCGCTGCATGGCCTCGCCGCGCTCGCCACGGCGATCGCCGTGACGGTGGCAGGCAGTGTGGGCTTCGTGGGCCTGGTGGTGCCGCATGCGGTGCGCCTGCTGATCGGCAACGACCAGCGCTGGCTGGTGCCGGCGTCCGCGCTGGCAGGCGGCGCGCTGCTGGTATTCGCCGACACGCTGGCACGGACGATCATCGCACCCGCGCAGTTGCCGGTGGGCGTGCTGACCGCGCTGGCAGGGGTGCCGGTGTTCCTGTGGTTGTTGCGAAGGTCGGGTTGATGAGCGCCGGGTTGTTGTCCGTCCGTGGCCTCGCGTTGACGGTGCCGGGCCGCACGTTGTGCAGTGACGTGGCCTTCGACGCGAATGCCGGCGAATGCTGGGTACTGGTCGGGCCGAACGGCGCGGGCAAAACGACACTGTTGTCGACGCTCGCCGGGCTGCGCGCACCTGCGGCGGGGACGATTACCGTGCGTGGTGAAAACTTGCGCACGATCGCGCCGCGCGCGCGCGCGCTGGCGTTGGGCCTGCTGCCGCAGGACACCGTCGATGCGTTTCCCGCCACGGCCTTCGAGATCGCGTTGGCGGGACGGCATCCGCATGTGCCGCGCTGGCAACCTGAAAGTGCGTCCGACCATGCCAGTGCGCACGCTGCACTCGCTGCAGTCGGCATGAGCGACACGGCGATGCGCAACGTGCAGACGCTGTCCGGCGGCGAGCGGCGCCGCGTCGCGCTGGCGATGCTGCTCGCACAGGATCCTCTCGTCCTGCTGCTCGACGAGCCCACCAATCACCTCGACATCGCGCATGAAGTGCGCGCGCTTGACCTGCTGGCCCGCATGGCCCGCGATCAGGGGAAGGTCGTGATCATGGCATTGCACGACTTGGCACTTGCCGCACGATACGCCACACATGCGATCCTTCTTGGGTGCGAGCGCGTCGAGGCCGGTCCGGCGATGAACTTGCTGACCGCGGAGCGCTTATCCGCGTTGTATGGCCAGCCATTGGTGGCCGTGCCCCATCCGCGCGGCACCGCGTTCCTGCCGGCTTGAAACCCGATTGCGGCGGATGCACCCTTCGGAGAGCCTCCAACGCAGGTCTGGCGCCGCGGCATCGCTGCGAGGCTGAAGCCTCGCCTACAAGGTTGCGCGCGCGCCATCGAGCGCGACGCACAGTTGCGCAACGCCATCGATGAAGCGCGGCCCGGGGCGATGCAGCAACATGGCATCGACGGTGAAGAGATTGCCGGCCCGGACTGCAGGCACCTCCGGCCAGCGCTTCCATGTCTGCAACCACGCCGGTGGCACCGCATGGTCGGTGCCCGCGATGATCACCTGCGGACGCGCGGCCACCACCGCCTCCACATCGATGGACGGCGCGGGTGCGGCCAGCGCGCCGAAGACGTTGCGGCCACCGCACAGCCGGATCGCTTGCGTGATGAGCTGCGGCGCGCCCACCGTGAACATCGGCGCGTCGCCCAACTGGTAGAACACCCGCCATGGAATGGGCCGTGCTGGCCGCGACTCGAGTGCGCGCAGGCGCCGGCGCCAGTCGGCCAACGCGGGTGCCGCACGGGCCGACGTCCCCGCCAGTGTGGCCAGCCGCTCGACGTTGTCGGCGATGCCGCCGATGCTCTTCGCATCGACCAGGTACACCGGGATGCCGCGCGCGCGGAGCTGCTCCACTTGCGCCGGCGCAGTCCACGGCCACGTCACGATCAGGTCAGGCTGCAGCGACACGATCCGTTCGAGGTCGAGGCCGATCGCATCGCCGACGCGTGGAATCGTGTTGGCCGCCGCCGGAAAATCGCTCCACGCCACCACGCCCACCACGTTCGTTCCTGCCCCTGCCGCGAACAGCAATTCCGTTGCATGCGGCGCAAGGCTCACGATGCGTTGCGCAGGTGCGTCCAGCGTGACCTGCGCGCCGGCATCGTCGCGCGTACTCACCACCGCAGCAGCGACGCCGGCAGCGACCGTCGTCAGCAACGTCGCCACCACGATGCGCACGACGGCCTTCATGGCTGCCAGCGTGCGCCCGCCAACACCGTCGCCCCGCCGGTCGAGTAGTCGGCGGCCAGCTGGTAGTCCTTGTCGAACACGTTGTTGCCTCGCGCGAATAGCGACCAGCTTTTGGCGATCGCCCACTCGGCCGTGAGATTGACGATGCCATAGCCGCCCATCCGCACGGTATTGGCGACGTTGTCGTAGCGCATCGACGAGGCCACGTACTCGAGGCCGAGCTGCACCGGCCCCCACTGCTGCAGCGCCTGCACCGCGCCATGCTGCCTGGCGCGGCGCGGGAGCAGATTGCCGGTACGATCGTTTTCCGGATTCTGCAGGTCCACCGATGCCTTGATTCGGGTATCGCGCCAGCCGAGGTCGAGGCCCAGCGTCACGCCCTCGAGCGTGGCGCGGTCGACATTGAACGGCGCGCAGTTGAAATCGGCACCGCACTGGAACACGATCAGCTGGTCGACCCGGTTGTG
>JBBQEY010000053.1:0-16457 GCA_038321425.1 Burkholderiales bacterium
GCGCAACGCTCGACACCGTCATGATCGCGGCCGCCAATGCGGCGGCCGCTCCCAGCAAGGCGAAGATGGAGGCCAGGCGGCGCAACAGCGTCGCGAATCCATCGCGACGCGGATGCGCCATGATCACTTCTTGTACTTGACGAGCAGTTCGCGCGCCTCGGCCAGCATCGCCTTGCCGTTGTTGCCGCGCTTGTCCATGTCGGCGACCCAGTCGTCGTACAGCGGGGCCGAAGCTTTCACCCAGTTGTCGAGTTCGCTTCCCGGCACGAGGTAGAAGTTGTTGCCGCGATCCTGTGCCGCCTTGCGGCCCGCCGCCTGGCTGCCGTCCCACGTCCGGCCGATCTGCTGCGACAATGCCGCACCCGCGTTGTTGTCGATGACCTTCTTCAGGTCGGCAGGCAGCGCATCGTACTTGGCCTGGTTCATCGCGAACACGAACACCGCGCTGTAGAGCGCCGGCCGCGAAGGATCGGTTTCACTGTGATATTTCACCATTTCCTGCAGCTTCAAGGACGGCATCACTTCCCACGGCAGCAGGAAACCGTCGATCGTACCCTTGCTGACGGCGTCGGGAATTGCGGGCAGCGGCATGCCGACCGGCGTGGCGCCAAGTGCGGCCAGCAGCTTGTTGGTTTGCCGTGTCGGCGCCCGCATCTTGAGGCCCTTGAAATCGGCCAGCACCTTGACCGGGCGCACGTTGTTGTGCACGTAGCCTTCGTCATGGACCCACGTCGCCAGCAGCTTCGTGCCCGGGAATTCCTTCAGCGAATGCCGGTTGATGAAATCCCAGCTGGCACGTGCACCCACTTCCGCCGAGTTGGTCATGAACGGCAGTTCGAACACTTCGGTGGTGGGGAAGCGGCCGGCGGTGTAACCGGGCAGCGTGATGACGAGATCGTCCACGCCGTCCTTCACGCGGTCGACCAGTTGCGGCGGCGTGCCGCCCGCGCTCATCGCCGGCAGGATCTGGCACTTCATCCGGTTGTTCGACTCTGCTGCGATCTTGTTGCACCAGGGCACGATGACACTGACCGATGCCATGGCCTGCGGATTCCAGATGTGGTGGAACTTGAGCGTGACGTCCTGCGCCACGGCTGGCGCCGCGGCCACCGCGGCGGCAATGACGAAAAGCAAACGGGAAATGCGGTTCATCGTGTGGTCTCCTTGGGGTTTGATTCTGCGCGGCTTCGGTTGTTCAGTGCCAGACTTCAGCGGCCGTCTCGACCACCAGCCGAAGCTTCGCGCGTTGTGCTTCGATTGCAATGTTGTTGCCATGCACAGTGCTTGAAAATCCGCAGTGCGGGCTCAGCGCCAGCTGGTCCAGTGGTGCGTAACGTGCGGCCTCGTCGATCCGGCGCTTCAGCGTGTCCTTCTTCTCCAGCTCGCCGAACTTCGTCGTGACGAGGCCCAGGACCACGACCTTGCCTGGCTTCAGGAAGCGCAGCGGCCGGAAATCACCCGACCGGTCGTCGTCGTACTCCATGAAATACGCGTCGAGCTTCATCTCGGACAGCAGCCCGACGTGGTCGGCGCGAAACGGCGGGGTGGTCCGGACGGTCATCGGCGATTTCCCGGGGAGCGACATGGCGATGGTGGATTGGCAATGCGCAGGTTACCTGCAATCGCGCCGGGTTTGGAAAGCGCACGTCCGTTTTGCAGTGCAATACGAACGCGTGGTACGGTTGAAGCCATGCGTTTCGTCGGCGACTTCACCATCGACCCTGCGGTTTGCGACCGTCTGGTCGACCTACACCGAGTGTGCGACCGCACCGGCCTCGTGAAGCGCGGCAGCATGGGCAAGGCCGGCGCGGTCGTCGTGGACGTCGCGAAAAAGGACTCTTACGACGTGGCGGTCTCGGCCATCCCGGAGGCCTTGCAGGACGAATACGGGATGCCGGCCTATTTCAGCGAACTGAAGCGCTGTGTCGACCTGTACATGACGCAGCATCCGATCCTGCAAAGCATCGGCCGCTATGGGCTGACGGAATCGCCCGCCATCCAGCACTACCGGCCGGGCGGAGGCTTCAAGATGCCGCACTTCGAGCGCAGCGCGCTCGCCAACAGCACCCGGATGCTGGTGTGGATGACCTACCTCAACGACGTGACGGACGGCGGGGGCACCCACTTTACGTACCAGGACCATACCTTCGAATCGCGCAAGGGACGCACGCTGATCTGGCCGCCCGATTTCACGCACACGCATGCCGGCGTGATCTCGCCGACGCAGCACAAGTACATCATCACCGGGTGGCTCAACTTCGTGCCGGCGTAGGCGGGCGGGTCGACACTTCAAGTGTCCGCAGGCCCTAGGTCCGCGCGGGGATCGGCTCGTCGTTGGTGTTGGGCTCCGGCGTTTCGGCCGCGCGCATATCATCGACCGGCCCGTCTTCCTCCACGACCTCTGCGTCCTCCTGCACTTCGTGCGGCAGGAAGCCGCCGGACTGATGCTTCCACAGCATCGCGTACTGGCCATCGTGCCGCAGCAGCTCGTCGTGCGAGCCTTCCTCGACGATGCAGCCTTGCTCCAGCACGATCAACCGGTCCATTCGCGCAATGGTGGACAACCGGTGTGCGATCGCGATCACCGTCTTGCCTTCCATCAGGCCGAGCAACTGGTCCTGGATCGCTAGCTCAACTTCGCTGTCGAGCGCCGATGTGGCTTCGTCCAGCACCAGAATCGGTGCGTCCTTCAGCACCACGCGGGCGATGGCGACTCGCTGGCGCTGGCCGCCCGAAAGCTTGACCCCGCGCTCGCCGACATGCGCGTCGTAGCCGGTGCGCCCCTTCCAGTCCTGCAGGTCGAGGATGAACTCGTGCGCCTGCGCCTTGCGCGCCGCGAGCTCGACTTCCGCCAACGTGGCGCCGGGACGGCCGTAGCGGATGTTGGCGGCGATCGAGCGATGCAGCAGCGACGTGTCCTGCGTGACCATGCCGATCGCGCCGCGCAGGCTCTCCTGCGTGACCGAGCGGATGTCGACGCCATCGATGCGGATGCTGCCGTGCTCGATGTCGTGAAAGCGCAGCAGCAGGTTCACCAGCGTGGACTTGCCGGCGCCCGAGCGGCCGACGAGGCCCACCCGCTCGCCCGGCTTGATCACGAGGTTCAAGTCGTCCAGCACCCGCCGGCCGTCGGTGCGTCCGTAGGTGAACGACAGGTGCTCGATGCGGATCTTGCCATGCGGTACTTCCAGCTCGCGGGCGTCGGGAACATCGGTCAGCGCATGCGGGACCGCAATGGTCTCCATGCCTTCCTGCACGACGCCGATGTTCTCGAAGATGCCCGTCACTTCCCAGCTGACCCAGCCGGCGACGTTGGAGATCTGCCAAGCCAACGGCAGCGCCATTGCCACCACGCCCGCACTGACGTGGCCCTGGCCCCACAGCGTGATGCCGATGCCGGCGGTGCCGACCAGCAGCAGCGCGTTCATCGTCGTCAGCACGGCCATGAAGCGCGTGATGAGCCGCATGTGCGCCGCGATGGCGCCCGTGTGGTCGTTGATCACCTCGCGGACGTAATCGTCCTCGTCGCGCGCGCGGGCAAAGAGCTTGACCGTCAGGATGTTGGTGTAGCTGTCCACCACCCGTCCCATCACCAGCGATCGGAGCTCGGAACTCGTGCGCGCAAGGTCGCGCATCCGCGGCACGAAGTAGCGCAGGAAGAAGATGTACCCCAGGAACCACAGCACGGTGGGGATGGCGAGGCGCCAGTCAGCGAAGGCCATCAGCACCAGTGCCGACACGCCGTAGATGCCGATGTACCAGACTGCGCGGATGCTGGAGACGACGGACTCGCGCAGCGCATTGCTGGTCTGCATCACCCGGTTGGCGATGCGGCCCGCGAAGTCGTTCTGGAAAAACGGCCAGCTCTGCCGCACGACGTGCCAGTGGCTCTGCCAGCGGATCAGGCTGGTCACGCCGGGCAGCACGGCGTTGTTGCGGACGAGGCTGTCGGCCATCATCGCCGCCGGGCGGCCGAAGAGCAGCAGCGCCGCCATGCCGACCAGCATCGGAATCGCCGCGCTGAATGCCGCGATGCGATCTTCCGCCTGCATCAGCGTGACCAGCCTGCCGATGAACACCGGGACCAGCGTGTCGATCAGCGCCACCACCAGCCCGGTGCCGAACATCGCGAGGTAGAGCCCGCGCGGCCTGCGGAAGCCCGGTGGGGCGGACGAGGGATTCGAAGAATGCGAACATGGTTGGTCGCCAATGCAAGCGGCGCTTAGCTTGTGGCTTTGCGCAGCGGGGCCCGAGGGTAACCGGTCATTGTAGCCGAAGCTCGGCGCGGGATCGGCGCTAGAATGGGATTCAGGTCTGTCCCGCAGGGGGAGGCGTGCCATGAAGAATCTGGCCATTGCGCTGGGTGCAGTGCTGCTGTCGGCTTGTGCGTCCGCGCCTCGGGAGCACCGGTCCGACCAGTATTTCAACGATGTGCTTTTCGCGGCGCCGTCCGAACGCATCCGCGTGGACGACATCTTCGCGCTCAGCCCGGAGATGCGGCGCTACCTCGACACCCACGTCGAAGGTCCGATGAAGACCAAGGGCCGGCAACGGGCCATGGTCGATGCGCTCTACACCTCGGGTGAACTGAAACTGCAGTACGACACCGAGACCACCCGCAATGCCGCGGAGGCCTTCGCCGCGCGGTCGGGCAACTGCCTGTCGCTGGTAATCATGACGGCTGCGTTCGCGAAGGAGTTGGGGCTGCACGTCCAGTACCAGAAGGTATTCGTCGACGATGCGTGGGCGCGCAGCGGGGATATCTACCTGGCCATCGGCCACGTCAACGTCACGCTGGGCCGGCGGGCCACCGATGAAGGCGGCTTTGGCGTGCGCGTCGGCAAGAAGCCGCACGAAAGTACCGGCATGACGATCGACTTCATGCCGCAGCAGGATCTGCGCGCGACGGGGGCGCGCACGATCGACGAGGACGTGATCGTCGCGATGTTCATGAACAACCGCGCGGTGGAGGCGCTGGCGCGCGGGCAGGTCGACGACGCCTATTGGTGGGCGCGCGAAGCTATCGTGCAATCACCCGACCTGCTGATGCCTTACAACACGTTGGGCGCGATTTATCGCCGTCATGGCAACCCGCAGCAGGCCCACGCCGTGCTCGCCCATGTGCTCGAGCGAGATCCCGGCTACACGCAGGCCATGTCCAACCAGGTGCTGGTGTTGAACGACCTCGGTCGCGGAACGGAGTCACTGCAGCTGGCGGCCCGGTTGAAAAAGCTCGATCCCGAGCCCGCGTTCAGCCACTTCAACCGCGGACTGGTGGCGATGCAGGACGGCAACGTACGCATGGCCAAGGAAGCATTCGCTCAGGAGGTGGCGCGTGCGCCGGAGTACCACGAGTTCCACTTCTGGCTGGCGCTTGCCTACTTCAACCTGGGCGAGCTCGAGCCCGCGCGGGCGCACCTCGCCATCGCGATGAAGAGCAGCACCACGCAGCGCGCGCACCAGATCTACGCGGCCAAGCTCGAATACCTGAAGTCGCTGCAATAGCGCATTACGCGACGGCGGTACTCACGCCGACCGCGCTCCAGGGGGTGCCGTCGGCTTCATCAGCGGCAGCAAGAACAGCACCACCAGCCCGAACGCCGCGTCCATCGCCAGTGTGACCGGGTAGCCCCAGCGGACGATGGCCAGGCCCTGCCACCACGACGTGTAGCTGATCACGAGGTTGGCCATGGCCATGTAGGCGGTGAACTGCGTGGCGGCCACGCCGCGCGTCGTCACGTCCATGAACAGCGCGGAACGCACGCCGTAGTAGAGGCCCTGGAACACGTTGAACGTGATGGTGGCAAGCCAGAACGTGGTGACGAGTCCGGGTCCGGCCTGCGGACGGTTGGGCAGCAGCACATCCACCGGCAGGATCCATTGCGCCTGCTGCATCGTCCACGCCAGCCACAGCGTCGGGATCACGGTCAGGACGACGAAGAGTGCCAGCATGCGCCGGCGTCCGTAGCGGTCGGACAGCCAGCCGCCGGCCACGCCGCGCGCCACGCATCGCGCACAAAGAGGGCGAGGTCGTTGGCCACCCGCGCCAGTGCGCTGCGCTCGGAAGGCGCCCGCGGCGGCCCGGCCTTCTCCTGCAGTGGCAGCACGACGAACAGCGTGACGAGCAGGATCGCGCCGACCACGAAGAGGTAGGTGGTCTGGAACGGCATGACGGCGGCAAGAAACAGCACACCTGCCCCGCCGATCGCCTGGCCGATCGAGGCGCCGGCGAACATGAAGCCGTTGGCAACACCACGCTCGTGCTCGGGCAGCACGTTCACCGCCAACGCGTCGATGGCCACGTCCTGCGTGGCGGCGAACACGTTGTGCACCAGGATGATGGCCGTCAGCAGGCCGAGTTCAGTGCTCAAATTGACCGGCATCGCGACCAGCAGTGTGGCCATCATGCCGATCTGCGTCAGCAGGATCCACAGCCGCCGCCGGCCGAAGCGATCGGAGGAGAACGTGTCGACGATGGGTCCCGCCACCCACTTGAATGCCCACGGCAGGTACAGCGACGCGACGAACGCACCGATCGCCGCGGGACCCAGCCCCTGCCGCCGCATCTGTGTCGCCATCGCGACGGCGGTGAAGCCGAGCGGAATGCCCTCGGTGACATACAGCGAGAAGAACGCCACCAGCCGGCCGTTGCGCGTGGCGAGCAGGTCGGGGAAGGGCAGACGCATCCGGCAACGCTAGCATACCGGCGTGGTTCCGGCCGAGGTGAACGCGGCCGGATTTTCCGGAATTGGCTACACTGGAACACTTCTGCAGCGCGCGACCCGAGAGGCTGCCGCGTTCGTCACCCGGGAAACTTCACCATTGGCACACGCTCGACCCGCGAGCCGTAGGTGGCTAGGTCAGCAGCGCGACCGCACCGGAGAACGTGAAGAACGAGAGCGCCGTCGAGACGAGGATAATCCGCGCGACGCGGCCATTGTCGGCGTCGAAGCGCTCGGCCAGCATCGCCACGTTGCTGGCCGACGGCAGGGCCGCCACCAGCACGATCACCGTCAGCGCAAAACGGTCGAGTGGCACGCCGAGGTCGATGGCGGCGACGCCTACGGCCAGCACCAGCAACGGGTGCACGATCAGCTTGATCAGCGCGATGGGCACGTAGTCGGCCAGCGGCGTCGCAGCGCGGCTTTGCATCTGCGAACGTGCCAACACCGCGCCGATCGTGAACAGCGCCACGGGCGAAGCCGAGTCGGCCAAGAGGCCGATCGTCTGGTCGACGGGTTTCCACAGCGAGAGGCCGAGCGCCGACGACACGCCACCCAGCACGATGGACCACGGCATCGGGTTGGCCGCGACACCTTTCAACGCGTTGCGGGCCGCAATACTCGCTCCGTGCGTTCCGGCCGTCGACAACCGCGACAATGCGATACATAGCGAAGATGTGAACAAGAGGTCAACCAGGATCGTCACGATCGCGGGTCCCGCAGCGGCAGTGCCGAGCAGCGCGACCAGCAGCGGCACGCCCATATAGCCGGTGTTGGGAAACACCCCGACCAACGTGCCGAACGCCGCATCGTTCCATCCGATGCGGGCGCTGCGCGTCACGCTGATCGTGAACGCCACCATCACGATCGCACACAGCAAGTACACGCCGGCGACGCCGGGGTTCAGCAATTGCGCAAGTGGGGTCGTCGCGCCGAACCGGTAGAGCATGCACGGCAACGCGAAGTACAGCACGAACGTGTTGAGCCCGGGAATGGCGGCCAGCGGCATCAGGCTGCGCCGCGTGGCCACGTAGCCGCACAGCACCAGCGCGAAAAAAGGAAAGGTTACGAGCAGGATCGCGAGCAATGCGGGCGTTGTCCTTACCCAGACACGATGTGTTGCCACAGCGACGCGCGCGGAGTCACGCCGTGGCCGGGCCCGGCGGCGACATCGTAGAAGCCGTCCGCGCAGCGCATCGTGGTGTCGACGAATTGCAGGTTGCGGTCGAACACCGAATGCTGGTACTCGTGATACGGGCAGGCGGGCAGCGTCGATGCCGCGGCCAGGCTGGCGGCGAGGAAGATACCCACGCCGATGGTGGCATGCGGGATCACGCCCGCGCCGCGCGCATGCGCAAGCTTCGCGATGGCGCAGAACTGCGAAACCCCGGTGTGTGCCATCTCCGGCTGCACGAAGGCCAGGCGCGCGTGATCGAGGCGCATCGCCGCCTCGTATTCGTTGCGCCACTCCTCGCCGCCGGCCACGCGCAACCCGGATTCGTTCGCCACGCGGGCCAGGCCCTGCACGTCCTCGGGCGCGCATGGCGCCTCGATGAAGTAGGGCGCCGCCGCCAGCGCGCGCGCGAGGGCCAGCGCCTCGTCGGCCGGATATTGCCAATGCAGGTCCACCATCAGGTCCGCGCCAGGACCGAGCGCCGCGCGCAGCGCGTGCATTTCCGCCGCGACGCCTTCCCGCGACACGACAGCCGCGTACTTGATGCCGCGGAACCCGCGTGCGTGCCACTGCTGCGCGAGTTGGACGCGCTCGGGCAGCGTCGCCATCGGCAGGCCGGAGACATACGCTGGGATCCTGTTCACGCGCGCACCGCCCAATGCCTGTGCCAGCGAGACGCCGGCACGACGCGCCTTCACGTCCCAGAGCGCGATGTCGATCGCGGCCAACGCGTCACCGTAGAAGCCGCCGGACCCGCCGCGCACGCGCATCAGGTCGTAGAGCTCGTTGTAGATCGATGCAGGGTCGTCGGCGGTACGGCGCAGCACCATCGGAATCATCACGTCGCGGAGCAGCGCCACGGCGGCATTGGGCGCGATGATCCCGTAGGTCTCGCCCCACCCGACGGCGCCATCGGCGGTCGTGACTTTGACCAGCACCGAACGATCGACCGTGGGATAGATCGTGCGGTTTCCGCGACGGACGAAATACCCGCGTTCGTTGACCTCTTCGCCGGGTCCGAGCGGACCGCGATAGGGCGTATCGCGTGGCAGTGCGACGACGATCGGCTCGACGGCGCGAATGGACGAGGGTTGCGGCATGGCGGGGCAAAGTATAGCCAAGGCGCCCTCGCGATTGAATACCGGCGCTGCGGCCGGATATGCTGATGCGCGGCAATTAGCAATACGGCCGTGTCCGCTGGCCATCGTCCATGATAGTGCTCGTTATCGCTTGACCTGCGTGTGGCGCAACCTTGGCGCCAGATCCGGCAATCGGTAGAGTCGCACCATTTGCCGCAGTCGGGAGTAATGCTGCGCCGGGCCGCATCAGCCTTCAGACGACGAATCTGCGTGCCATGCATAAGTAAAGAACATGCAAAACTCGTGGCGCCAGTTGCCACCGCTCGACTTTGTTCGCAGCTTCGAGGCGGCCGCCGCGCCCGTACCGCGCAAGTCCCGCACGTCAGGAACCCGTCATGCCGCATGACCATTTGGAGCCATCCTCGTTCATCGCCCGCTTCGCGGCGCTGATTCCCGCCACCGCGCGTGTGCTCGATCTCGCAGCGGGATCCGGTCGTCATGCGCGCCTTTTGGCCGCGCGCGGTGCGCAGGTGCTGGCCGTGGATCGCGATGCCGCCGCGCTTGCCGCCTATGCTTGCGACCCGCGCATCGAGACCCGCGTGGTCGACCTCGAAGCCGACGGTTGGCCATTGGCCGGCGAAACCTTCGACGCAATCGTGGTGGCTAATTACCTGCACCGGCCCCTGTTCCCGCATCTGCGCTCGGCGCTGGCGCCGGATGGCGTGCTGCTCTACGACACTTTCGCCGCAGGCAACGAGCGCTTCGGCCGGCCATCGAATCCGGCGTTTCTGTTGCACAACGGTGAATTGCTGCAACTGGCGGCGGGACCACCCCAACCGTTGACCGTCGTCGCGTTCGAACAGGGCCGGGAGGATTCCGGCGACCGCACGATCGTCGTCGCGCGGCTGGCGGCTGTAGGACCTGCCTATCCGTGGCCGCCCATGCTGGCAACTACCCCTGCACTGCGGCTGGCGTAATGGAACGCCGCGGGTCAACTGCGGTCGAAACGGCGGACGCGCCTCGGCCGCCTCTTCGCCCGGGGACGGTCGCTGTTGGCGAATGGAGTAAAATGCTTCATTTTTCCCCTCTGACCCTATGTTGATCGGTAGCTTGGTCGCCATCGCGACCCCGATGCAGCCGGGCGGTGCGCTCGACCTTCCGGCGCTTCGCAAACTCATCGACTTCCACGTCGCGAACGGCACTGCGGGGATCGTCATTGTCGGTACCACGGGTGAATCCCCCACCGTGGACTTCGACGAGCATTGCTTCCTGATCAAGGCCACGGTCGATCACGTGGCCGGCCGCGTCGCGGTTGTCGCCGGTACGGGTGCCAATTCAACGGCCGAAGCGCTGAAGCTCGCGCAGTACGCCAGGACGGCGGGCGCCGACCTGCACCTGTCCGTGGTGCCGTACTACAACAAGCCCACACAGGAGGGCCTCTACGCCCACTTCCGCACCATCGCCGAAGCCGTGGCACTGCCGATGATCCTGTATAACGTGCCGGGACGCACTGTCGCCGATCTGTCAAACGAGACCGTGCTGCGTCTCGCGAAGGTCCCTAACATCGTCGGATTGAAGGACGCCACGTCCGATGTCGGGCGGGGCAGCGAGCTGCTGCGCGCGCTCGGCTTGGCCGGCCTCGACAAGTTTGCGGTCTACAGCGGCGAGGACATCACGTCGCTGCCGCTGATGCTGATGGGCGCCCATGGCGTCATCTCGGTCACCGCCAATGTCGCGCCGAAGTTGATGGCGCAGATGTGCGCGGCCGCGCTGAAGGGCGATGTCGCCACGGCGCGCGAATGCAACAATCGCCTGCTGGCACTGCATCGCCGGCTCTTCATCGAACCCAATCCGATCCCGACCAAATGGTCGCTCGCGGAGATGGGCTACATCCGGAACGAACTGCGGTTGCCGCTGCAGCCGCTCTCGCCCCAATTCCACGACACGGTTCGCGCCGCACTCCGCGACGCCGGCTGTCTCGCATAGCGCCGAGGTACCTCCGCCATGATCTTTCATTTGATTCCCCGTACGGTCCTCCGGCGTGCCGCGCCATTGGTCCTGGTTGCGCTGCTGCCGTGGCTTCTGACCGGCTGCGATACGCTTTCGGGCATCGCGCCCACCAAACGCATCGATTACAAATCCGCCGCGACCGGCCCGGCGCTGGAGCTGCCGCCCGACCTCACCACGCCGCGCTACGACGACCGCTACCAGGTCAACACTGCAGCCGGCCAGGCAGCAGCCAGCGCCAACAAGGGCACGCGCACCGAGTTCCTGCCCACCACGCCGGATGCCAAGCTGGTGCGCGCCGGCGGCGAACGCTGGCTGGTCGTCAAGGCCTCGCCCGAGCAGGCATGGAACACGATCCGCGAGTTCTGGCAGGAGTCGGGCTTCGTGCTCGCGGTGGAGCAACCCAACGTCGGCATGATGGAAACGGACTTCGCGGAGAATCGCGCGGAGATTCCGCAGGACCTCTTCCGCCGCACCATCGGCAAGTATCTTGATGTGTTCTATGCGACGTACAAGCAGGACAAGTTCCGCACGCGCATCGAGCGCGGCGCCGAACCCGGCACCGTGGAAGTCTTCATCGCGCACCGCGGCATGGAACAGGTCCCCACCGGCAAGATCGACAATTCGTCGCCGTCCGGGTTTGCGTGGGCCGTGATGCCGCCCAATCCGGCGCTCGAAGCCGAGATGCTCACGCGGATGATGATGAAGTTCGGCACGCCCGAGCCCGCCGCGCGCGCCGCCGTCGTGCAAGCCGCCATTGCGCCTGACAAGGCGCGCATCGACAAGAATCCCGACGGCTCCTTCAAGCTCACCGTCGACGACCAGTTCGATCGTGCCTGGCGTCGCGTCGGCCTGGCGCTGGACCGCATCGGCTTCACCGTCGTCGACCGCGATCGTTCGCGCGGCGTCTACTTCGTCCGCTACGGCGATCCGGACAGCATCGTGACCAAGAAGAACAACGAAGGATGGCTCCAAAAGCTGCAGTTCTGGAAGTCCGACGAAAAGGACAAGCCTGACCAGTACCAGATCGTCATCGCCGAATCCGCGCAGGCCAGTGTCGTGTCCGTGCAGGATCCAGGCGGCGCGCCGGACCGCACCGCCAACAGTGAAAAAATACTGGGCCTCCTCAAGGAACAGCTGAAGTAACGCGGGCATCCCGGTGCGCTTCGCCTCCATCGGCAGCGGCAGCGAAGGCAACGGCCTCGTCGTCGAAGCAGGAACCACTCGCGTGATGATCGACTGTGGCTTCGGCGTCCGCGACGCCGCCGCGCGCCTGCAGCGTCTTGGCATCGAGCCCGATTCGCTTAACGCCATCCTCGTCACCCACGAGCATTCGGACCACATCGGCGGCGTCCCCGCGTTTGCCGCGCGCCATGGCGTGGCGGTATGGATGACCTTCGGCACGCGCGGCGTGGCCAGCGCACGCTTCGACGGCATGGAACGCGTCTATGGCTTCGATAGCCACGATGCCTTCGTGATCGGCGACCTCGAGGTGCGTCCGTTTCCGGTGCCGCACGATGCGCGCGAGCCGGTCCAATTCGTCATCACCGACGGCAACCACCGGGTCGGCGTGCTGACCGACCTCGGCATGTCGACGCCGTGCGTCGAGCAAAGCCTGACGGGCTGCGATGCGCTGGTGCTCGAATGCAACCACGATCTCGAGATGCTGGCCGGCAGCAGCTATCCGCAGGCACTGAAGGCCCGCATTTCGGGGCGCTTCGGCCACCTGCACAACGAAGGCGCCGCCGCGCTGCTGGCGGCGCTTGATACGAGCCGGTTGCAGCACATCGTGGCCGCCCACCTGTCGCAACAGAACAATACGCCCGACCGCGCACGCGCGGCACTGGCTGCGGCGCTTTCCTGCGCTGCCGACTGGATCGGCGTAGCCGACCAGTCCGAAGGCTTCGCCTGGCGCGCACTGGCCTGATCCTCCGAAGGAATCCCCTGCATGGAAAAGCGCAACGAGCTCTATCGCGGCAAGGCCAAGACGGTGTACTCGACCGATGATCCGCACCGGCTGGTGATGCACTACCGCGACGACGTGTCGGCCTTCGACGGCGTCAAGGTCGCACAGCTCGAGCAAAAGGGCGAGACCAACAACCGAATTAATGCCTACGTGATGGAAAAGCTGGCGGCAGCCGGCGTGCGCACGCACTTCGTGTCGCTGCTGAACGACCGCGAGTCACTGGTCAAGGCGATGAAGATGATCCCGGTGGAGTGCGTAGTCCGCAACGTGTGCGCCGGCTCGATGGCCAAGCGCTTCGGCCTCGAGGAGGGCACCAAGCTCTCCGAGCCCGTGTTCGAATTCTTCCTGAAGAGCGATGCGTTGCACGACCCGCTGTGCAACGACGACCACATCCGGATCCTCGGCTGGGCCAGTGCCGGCGAAATTGCGGAGATGCGCGCGCTCAGCAATGCGGTCAATGCCGTGCTGAAGCCGCTGTTCGCCAATGCGGGGATCGATCTCGTCGACTACAAGCTCGAGTTCGGCCATCCCATCGACGACCTCAAGGGGCCGCTGGTGCTGGGCGACGAATTCACGCCGGACGGCTGCCGGTTGTGGGACGCGCGCACCGGCGAGAAACTCGACAAGGATCGCTTCCGCCGCGATCTCGGCGACGTGATCGGTCATTACCGCGAAGTAGGCAAGCGGATCGGCGTGCCGTTGTAGGGCGGCGCATACCGCTTTAGGGCGGCGCGCACGGCATGAACCTGTAGGCGAGGCTTCAGCCTCGCAGGTAATGCGCCGCGCCTGACCTGCGAGGCTGAAGCCTCGCCTACAGGTAATGCGCCGCGCCTGACCTGCGAGGCTGAAGCCTCGCCTACAGGCAATGCGCCGCGCCTGACCTGCGAGGCTGAAGCCTCGCCTACAGGCAATGCGCCGCGCCTACGGGTGGCGCCTACAGCCCCAACACGGTCGCGCTCACTCCCGGTTGACCGGTGGCCCAGATCTGCTCGAAGCGGGTGACGAGCGGCCGGGCCATCTGCGGCTGTTCGATCGCATACGATGCGCGCGGTTGATCGATGTGGAACCGGTGCAGGAAGTGCCGGCCATCCGCCAGCAGCAGCGGGTCCATCGCCGAGCGCGCCTCGGGTCCTGTCCGGTAGATCGTCACCGCGTGCGCGTAGTTCTGCTGCAGCATCCGCAACCGCGGACATGCTGACTCGAGGTAGCGCGGATCGTGCACGATCAGGTCGATGCGGGCCCCCGGCGCGCGGCGCAGGAAGGCGATCAGGTTTTCCGCGCGCGCCGCGCGGTTCCAGCCGCATTGCGCGAGGTCGATGTCGAAGATCTGCAGCCGCGAGTGCGCCAGCGCGATCAGTTCGTCGAGCGCCGCGGTTTGTGCCGCGATGGTATCGACGACACGTTCACTGGGTTCGGGAGGTGCAGCCGGTTCATCCGGTGTGGAGGTAGCCATCGTCATGCGCCTGGTGGAGGAACGCGCGTGCATCCACGCTCAACGCCAGGACGGCGGAGGCAGGCAACGCGCGCAGGTTGGCCAATTGCATCAACGGCTGCCGGTCGCCGGCGGGCCATGGATGCACGTTGCCGTTGAGGAAAATCGAGACATCGTCGTACAGCCACAGCGTGCGGCGATCGAGCTTCACGCCATGGCGTCGCAGCGCCGCATCGAAGCGCGCGCGCGGCATTGCGTCCGCGGGCCCCTTGAACACCACGTGAGACTTGGGCTCGGACAGCATCGCGCCCAGGAACCGCGCCACTGCGGCACGATTCCAGCGCACGCGGGTGAGCGCTGCGGCCGCCTCTCGCACCATCGTCGCGCCGACCCGCGCGGGTTCCTGCGTGGGCCGTGCTTCAGGGTCGGCGTAGCGGCCGGGCAGCTTGACGTCGTCGCGCATCCAGTCGAAGAAGGCTTCGGCCAGTTCCTGGTGCGACGCTGCGCGAAAGCCGATCGAATAGGTCGTGCATGCATCCACGGCGATGCCGTCATGCGCAAAGTCCGGCGGCAGATAGAGCATGTCCCCGGGCGCCAAAACCGCGTCATGCGCCGGCGCGAATCGCTTCAGGATCTTGACGGGCAAGCCTGGGCGCAGCGACAGATCGTCCTGCCGTCCGTAGCGCCACCGCCGCCGACCAAAACCCTGCAGCAGAAACACGTCGTAGGAGTCGAAGTGCGGCCCGACGCCGCCTCCCGGTGCGGCGTAGCTGACCATCAGGTCGTCGAGGCGCGCGAAGGGCAGGAACGCAAAGCGGCGCAGCAGCGCATCGGCCGCATCGCTCTCGAGGTTCGCGCCCTGCACCAGCAGCGTCCAGTGGGTGGCTGGCAGTCCGCGCAGCGCGCGCGCCGGGAACGGGCCATGCTCCATGGTCCAATGGCGGCCCTCGCGGACCAGAAGTCGCGACTCCACGTCGTCACGCTGTGCCAGTGCGACGAGCTGCGCGCGGGTGTGCAGGCCCGCAAAATCGGGGATCGCGCCGCGGACCAGCAACGCGTCCTTCTGCCAGTAGCGGCGCAGGAACGAGGCGGGGGTCGCCCCGCCGAGCAGGGGCGAGCGTGCAGGTGGCGTGCGAGGCATCCGTGCAAGCGTACCATCGCGGTGCGCCGCGGCGTCGTGGGAGACGCGTACAATCCCCGCGTTTGCCGAAGTCTTCACGGCCGTTTCCCCTCCATCCCGAGCCCTCGATGAATATCCTTGCCAATACCGTTGTCACCCTCACGTTCAAGCTCTTCGACGCCAGCAACAAGCTGATCGAGGAATCCCCCGAGCCACTCACCTACCTGCATGGCGGTCACTCCGGCATCTTTCCGAAGATCGAGGAAGCGCTCAACACCAAGACCACCGGTGACTCGATTTCCGTGACGCTCGAGCCCGAAGACGCGTTCGGCGAATACGACGCGAAGATGATCCGGATCGAGCCGCTAGCCGACCTTCCGCCCGATGTCACCATTGGCGGCTATCTCGTCGCTGAGCAGGACGGACAGGAAGTGGTCTGGCGCGTCACCGGCGTGGCCGACGGCAAGGCCGTCCTCGACGGCAACCACGAACTGGCCGGGCAACGTTTGCGCTTCGACGGCACCGTGCTTGAAGTGCGCGCCGCCACCGCCGACGAAGTGGCGCATGGCCACGCGCATGGCGCGGGCGGCCATCACCATCACTGACCGCCAGTCCCGGGCCCGGTCGCCGTAACCGTCGTGCCTCGCACCAAGGTCGTTACGAACCGGGCTCCGCAGGCCCCGTGAGGCGCTTCAACGCATAGAGCGCGTCGAGTGCCTCGCGCGGCGACAGCGCGTCGGGGTCGAGCGCCTGCAGGCGATCCATCACCTCGGCCGCACGGAAATCCGTCGCGGCGGGGGCCTCGGGCACCGCGCCGCCGGCAAAAAGATCGCCCTGGCCATCGTCGCGCGCCGCGTGTTGTTCGAGTCGCGCCAGATAATTGCGCGCCTGCCGCACCGTGTCCGGCGGCACGCCCGCCAGTTGCGCCACCTGCAAGCCGAAGCTGCGGCTGGCAGG
>JBBQEY010000054.1:0-16056 GCA_038321425.1 Burkholderiales bacterium
CGATAGAGCCCCAGCAGCGCGAATATGCCAACGAGTGCGGCAGCCCCGTAGCGGATGCCCGTGCGCGACGACCATCGTTGCGCCACGGTCAGCATCCATCCTGCGGCAGCAAGGTTGGGCAGTGTGCCGATACCGAAGGCAAGCATCACCAGCGCGCCCGCCGGTGCGCTTCCCGAAAGCAAGGCCACCGGCAGTACGCCGTAAACCAGCGCGCAGGGCGTGAAACCCCACACCACCCCCAGGGTGAACCGCGCCAGCGCGCCGTCGCGCCCGCCCACGCGCGAGACGAGCGGCGCCAAGCGCCGGAACAGCGCGAGGCCGACCCGCTCGAGCGGGATCACTTCGGTGCCGCGCCGGGCGATGGAAATGGCCAGCAGTAACAGGAAGATGTTGGCAATGACGTACAGTGCACGTTGTATTGGTGCGACCGTCAGCGACAATGCGGCGCCGCCCGCCGCGCCCGCCAGCGCCCCCAGCACGATATAGGTGCAAAGCCGACCGGCGTGACTCAACCATTGCCGCCGACGCAGTGCCGCGAGGGGCAACAACGGCGCCACGGTGGCCGGACGCGAAGCAAGCGCGATCCACCCGCCGCACATGGCGAAACAGTGCAGCCCGCCCAGCAGGCCCGCAAGAAAGGCACCGATCAGTGCGGATTGCGGCATCGACAGATACTGGGGACGGCAACGCTTTGCGACGGCACAACTGGTCCCCTGATGGCGCGGCCCGGGTACACTCCGGCATCGATGGCGTTAGACTTCTCACGCCTCACTCCCCGCGCTCGGGCCATGAATTCCACCTTCCTCCACCGGCAGCCCCGATGACCGCCATCGCCCGCGCAACGACCGAGTTTCCGCGCCTGGTATCGCTCGAGGCGCTGCGCACGCACTGCGCCGACTGCAGCATGCGCGAATTGTGCCTGCCGTTGGGATTGGCGCCGTCCGCTGTCGAAGCGCTCGATTCGATTGTGCAGAAGCGCGTCAAGGTCCGCAAAGGCGAGCCCCTGTTCCGGCATGGCGCGCCCTTCACCGCACTGTTCGCGGTCCGCGTCGGCTCCTTCAAGACCACCGTGGTTACCGATGACGGCCGCGAGCAGATCGCGGGGTACCACCTGCCGGGCGATATCCTCGGCCTCGACGGCGTGGGCAGCGAACAGCATGCCAGCGAGGTCACGGCCCTGGAGCACAGCGAGGTATGCGTGATTCCCTTTGCACAGCTGGAGGACATTGCGCACCAGGTGCCGGCACTCCAGCATAACCTGCATCGCATCCTGGGTCGCGAGATCATCGCGGACCATCGACTGCTGCTGCTGCTTGGCAGCATGCGCGCCGAAGAACGCCTCGCGGCGTTCCTGCTGAGCCTTTCGGAGCGGTACGCGCGCCTTGGTTACTCGCCGACCGACTTCGTGTTGCGGATGACGCGCGAGGAGATCGGTCGCTATCTCGGGCTCAAGCTTGAGACGGTCAGCCGCCTTTTTTCCCGCTTTGCGGCAGAAGGCCTGATCAAGGTCTGCGGGCGCAATGTGCAGATCGTCGACATGGTGATGCTGAAGCAGTTGATCGGCGGCCACTAACGGTCGTCGCCCCGTGCGAACGGCTGCGGCTTCGGGAGCGGCGCGCGCTCAAGCCAGAGCGTGAGGGCCGACGACGCGATGCCGAGCCCCCAGAACCCGAAGAATCCCAGCGTGTAAATGGCCAGGCGCGACCAGTCGAGCGGCGCGCCGAAGAAATGCAGCTCGAAGGGGTCGAAGATCGAGAAGAACACGATCTCGGCGACTCCGGCCACCAGGAAGGCCGGCCAGATGATCCACATCGTGCGCCGGACCTGCGGTTCGTCATCATTCATCGCGGCCTGTCCCCAGCGTGTCGGCTTTGCCATGGATATGTCATTGCCGTGCTGCGGCACCGATCCGCTGCGCGCGGATGGCACCTTCGACTTCCACTGTCGGCAGCCGCCACTCCTCGGTCTCCACGCCGACGCGCCACCGTCCCGGCGGCAGGATACCGGCCTCGCCACGATAGATGCCATCCGGCCCGCGCTGCATGTCGACGCGGCGGTCGGCGCCCGCGCGCGTGGGATGGATCAGCGTCAGGCGCACCATTGACGGCACGGCGGGCAGCGGTGCGCCGGTCGACGACAACACGACGCGCGCATTGCCATCGGGCGCCACATCCACCTCCGCTACGAGGGACAGCTCGGCGGCACGGTCGGCGCGTTCCAGCATCTGGTTGATCCCGAGCCCGCGCTTGTAGTAGTCGTCGGCCACCAGGCCATCGTAGCTCGAGATGGCGAGCCACAGCGTGACGAATCCGGCCACCACGACGATGGCGGGTCCCGCCATCAGGAACCAGGTCCACCGTTCGCGGTACCACGGGCGTGCCACCAATCGGGCGTTGTGGGTCATGGGCGGGGCAGGATGAACGTGGATCGTTCGCGCCGCTGCAGCGGCGTGGCGCCGGCGCTCTCGACGATCAATTCGATGCGGTGCGAGCCGGGCGCGCCTGCCTCCATCGGCACCTCGATGCGGAAAGGCACGAGGCGGGTGGCTGCAGGACCGACGTCGATGGGCTGTTCGACGCCGGCCACGGCGATCCCCGGCAAGCCTTCAACCCGAAGCCTGAACGATTGCGGTGTCTCCGACGTGTTCATGATCTGGGCGCGATAGATATTCTCGACGACCCCCGGACGCGCCTCGCGCGCCAGCGCGCCGCGATCGCGGATCACGTCCACCTTGAGCGGATTCTTCAGGGCCAGCGATATGCCGGCCGCCAGCGCAATCGCCATCAGCAGCGCAGCGTACAGCAGTGTGCGCGGCCGCAGTACGCGCCGCCACATCGTGCTGCGCGACCACGCCTGCGCCAGCGAATTCTGCGATGCGTAGCGGATGAGGCCGCGCGGATAGCCCATCTTGTCCATTACCTGGTCACACCCATCGACGCACGCGGCACAGCCGATGCACTCGTACTGCAACCCCTGCCGGATGTCGATGCCGGTGGGACACACCTGCACGCAGATTCCGCAATTGATGCAGTCGCCCAAGCCCGCCGCGCGCGGATCAGCCTTGCGGCTGCGCGCGCCCCGCGGCTCACCGCGCGCCTCGTCGTACGCGATGATCAACGTGTCCTTGTCGAACATCACCGACTGGAAGCGGGCGTAGGGGCACATGTACTTGCAGACCTGCTCGCGCATCCAGCCCGCGTTGCCATAGGTGGCGAAGCCATAGAACAGCACCCAGAAGATCTCCCACGCGCCGAGCCGGCCGGGGATGGCCAAAAGCAGTTCGCGGATGGGCGTGAAGTAACCGACGAAGGTGATCCCCGTCCACAACGACAGCACGATCCACGCCGCATGCTTTGACCCCTTCTTCGCCAACTTCTTCGCATTGACGCTCTCCGCGTCGAGGCGGATGCGCGCCAACCGGTCGCCTTCAATCTTGCGCTCGATCCACAGGAAGATCTCGGTGTACACCGTCTGCGGGCAGGCGAAGCCGCACCACACCCGGCCGGCGATCGCGGTGAACAGGAACAGCGATAACGCGGACAGGATCAGCAGGACGGACAGGTAGACTACGTCCTGCGGCCAGAACACGAGCCCGAGGATGTAGAACTTGCGTTCGCCCAGGTCGAACAGCACGGCCTGGCGGCCGTTCCACATGAGCCACGGCGCGCCGTAGAAGACGAGTTGCGTCGCGACGACAAAGAACACCCGCCAGCGCGCGAAGATGCCCGAGACGGCGCGCGGATAGATCTTGCGCCGGATCTCGTAGAGGCCGACCTCGTCGACTTCCTCCACCGGGACGATGGGGATCGTGCGCGACGGCGAGTTGCTCACCCGCCGCCGCCGATGGTATCGGCCACCGGCGCTCGTGCGCGCGGCCGACGGGTCATTTCGCCGCCACGGCCGGGTTCGACAGGCCCCACAGGTACGCCGCCGTCACGCGAATCTGTGCCGGGGTCAGTTGCTCGCCGAACGCCGGCATCGCGTTGGTGCCGGCGATGGCGTCGATGTTGCGGCCCTTGATGATGCCCTCGGCGATGGCGCTCTCGCTGCTGCCATAGAGCCACACCTGATCCGTGAGTTTGGGCGCACCCATTGCCTGGTTGCCCTTGCCGTCGGCGCCGTGGCAAGCGGCGCAGTTTTGCATGAAGAGCGGCTTGCCGAGCTGCGACCGGAGATTGTCGTGTGCAAGCCCGCTCAGCGAACGCACATACGCCGCGACATCCCGCACGCCTTCGGGCCCAAGCGCAGCACCGAGGGCCGGCATCACGCCCATGCGGCCCTTGGTGATCGACTGCACGATCGTCTCCGGCGTACCCCCGTAGAGCCAGTCACCGTCGCGCAGATTGGGGAAACCGCGCGCACCACCCGCATCGGAACCGTGGCATTGCGAGCAGTAGGTGAGGAATAGTCGCTCGCCGGTCTGGCGCGCTGCAGGATCGCGCGCGATGACCTCGATGTCCATCGCCGCGTAGCGCGCATACAACGGCGCCAGGCGCGCGTCGAAATTCGCGCGCTCCTGCTGGTAGGCGCCCGTCGACGACCAGCCGAGGAACCCGGGAAACGAGCCAAGCCCCGGATAGAGCGCCAGGTAGACGATGCTGAAGACAATGGTGATCCAGAAGAGATTGGACCACCACTTGGGCAGCGGATTGTTGTACTCCTCGAGGTCATCGTCCCACACGTGGCCGGTGACGCTCACCGCACCATCGGCCGCGGGCCCCTTGCTCTTGACCTTGATGCGCCCGGTGGACCACAGCAGCCAGGCGCAGCCGAAGATCGAAGCCACGACGATGACGATGACCCAGATGCTCCAGAATGGTGATGTGAACGTGTTCATCGCGGCCTCTGCTGCGACGCCTCGCCATCCGCAGGCGGCGCATCCTCGTCGGGTAGCGCGAATGGCGCCTCCGCGGCATCGCGAAATGTCGCGGTGCGGCGGCGACTCCACGCCCATGCCACGATGCCGATGAAGGTGATGAAGGGAATCACGGTCGAAACGATCGCGGACAACGTAGTCGAGTCCATGGCTACCTCGCGTTCTTCATCGTGAGCCCCATGTTCTGCAGGTAGGCGACGAGCGCGTCGAGTTCCGTGCGGTCCTTCAACGCCGCCTGTGCCTGCGCGATGTCGGCGTCGGTGTAGGGCACGCCCAGTGTCCGCAGCGTGCGCAGCTTGGCCTCGATCGTCGTGGCGTCCGCCGGCGCGCGCGCCAGCCAGGGATAACCCGGCATGTTCGACTCCGGCACGACGTCGCGCGGATTGTTGAGATGCACGCGCTGCCACTCGTCGGAGTAGCGGCCGCCCACGCGCGCGAGGTCGGGGCCGGTGCGCTTGCTGCCCCACAGGAACGGCCGGTCGTAGACGAATTCGCCGGCGACCGAGTACGGGCCATAGCGCTCGGTTTCCGCGCGAAACGGACGGATCATCTGCGAGTGGCAGTTGTTGCAGCCCTCGCGGATGTAGATGTCGCGTCCGGTCAGCTGCAGCGGCGTGTAGGGTTGCAGTCCGCGCACGGGCTGCGTGGTTGCATTCTGGAAGTAGAGCGGCACGATCTCCACCAGCCCGGCCACGCTTACCACCAGCACCACCAGCACGATGAACCACGGCAGGTTCTGTTCGATGTATGCCTGATTGAGCTTCATCCGCGGCCCCGTCTCACGCGTGGACCGGAGTCGAGGACGCCGGCGGAATCGGTGCGTCATACGGCGTGGCCCCGGAGATGGTGCGCACGGAGTTGTAGGCCATCACCAGCATGCCGGAGAAGAACATCAACCCGCCCAGCAGCCGGATCGCATAGAAAGGATAGGTGGCCTTCACGCTCTCGACGAAAGCGTAAGTGAGCGTGCCGTCGGCATTGGTGGCCCGCCACATCAGGCCCTGCATGACCCCCGCGATCCACATGGCCGCGATGTAGAGCACGACGCCGATGGTCGCGATCCAGAAGTGCACGGTGATGAGCCGCACCGACCACATCTGCGTCTTGCCGAACATCCGCGGCAGCAGGTAGTACATGCTGCCGATAGAGATGAACGCGACCCAGCCCAGCGCGCCCGAGTGCACGTGGCCGATCGTCCAGTCGGTGTAGTGCGACAGCGCGTTGACGGTCTTGATCGACATCATCGGGCCTTCGAAGGTGCTCATGCCGTAGAACGACAGCGAGACGATCAGGAATTTGAGGATCGGGTCCTCGCGCAATTTGTGCCACGCGCCGGACAGCGTCATCATCCCGTTGATCATGCCGCCCCACGAAGGTGCCAGCAGGATCAGCGAGAACACCATCCCCAGCGACTGCGTCCAGTCGGGCAGCGCCGTGTAGTGCAGGTGGTGAGGGCCGGCCCACATGTAGAGGAAGATCAGCGACCAGAAGTGCACGACGGACAGCCGGTACGAGTAGATCGGGCGTCCCGCCTGCTTCGGCACGAAGTAGTACATCATCCCCAGGAAGCCGGCGGTAAGGAAGAAACCCACGGCGTTGTGGCCGTACCACCACTGGATCATCGCGTCCTGCACGCCCGGATAGGCGGAATAGGATTTCCAGCTGGTGAGACTGATGGGCAGCGCCGCGCTGTTCACCACGTGCAGCAGCGCGATCGTGATCACGAAGGCGCCGAAGAACCAGTTGGCCACGTAGATGTGCGGCGTGCGCCGGCGCGCGATGGTGCCGAAGAACACGATGGCATACGACACCCACACCACGGTGATCAGGATGTCGATCGGCCACTCAAGCTCGGCGTACTCCTTGCTGGAGGTGATGCCCATGGGCAGCGTGATGGCCGCCAGCACGATCACGAGGTTCCAGCCCCAGAACGTGAAGGCGGCGAGGTGATCGCTGAACAACCGCGCCTGGCAGGTGCGCTGCACGCAATAGTAGGAGGACGCGAAGAGCGCGCTGCCACCGAACGCGAAGATGACGGCGTTCGTGTGCAATGGCCGCAACCGGCCGTAGGAGAGCCACGGGATGTCGAAGTTGAGCGCCGGCCACAGCAGTTGCGCGGCGATGATCACGCCGACCAGCATGCCGACGATGCCCCACACGATCGTCATGATGGTGAACTGGCGCACGACGCGGTAGTTGAACGTGGGGGCCGCCACCGCTGCTGCGCCGGATCGCGTTGCCGAGGGCAGCGCGTTCGGCAGCGGAAGCGTGGCGGAACTGCTGGTCATCTCCGGGCCCATCGATGTTCACTCCCCTCGTGCAAAATTGGGCGGCACGCCGACGCCCGAATCGAAGTCCTCGATGCTAAACCGCGGCGTCGATCGGCGGGTTGACCTGCGTCAAGGCCCGGGCGGTCCGGCGGGCGGCGAATCGTCGTCCGTCAGTACGCGCTGGCCCGGACCATCGAGGTCGTCGAACTGCCCGTTGCCCACGCTCCACCAGAACAACGCACCAATGCCGAGCACCAGCAGCACCGAGAGCGGGATCAACAACATCAGGATTTCCATGCGACCTCCGCTGCAGGCGCGGCGGTTTCCTCCGGCGGCGCCCCGTCCCCGCGAGGCGCCACGCCCGTCAACCGCAATGCATTGCCGACGACCACCAGTGACGACAGCGCCATGCCGACCGCCGCAACCAGCGGCGACACGTATCCCATCGCGGCGGCAGGGATCGCCACCAGGTTGTACGCAATCGCCCACGCAAAATTCTGATGCAGGATCCGCATGGCGCGCCGGGCGCCCGCCAATGTCGTCGCGACCTGGACCACCTGGTCGTTCAGCACGACGACGTCGGCAGTCCATTGCGCGAACGGCGTACCACTGGCAAGCGCGAACGACACCTGCGCCTGGGCCAGCGCCGGTCCGTCGTTGACGCCGTCACCCACCATGGCGACCACCGCACCCGCGCGCTGCAGCGCGTCGATCGCATCGCGCTTGCCTTCCGGCGTCAGCGCGGCGCGCGCGTCGGCGATGCCCGTTACCTTCGCGACCGCATCGACGTGGGCGGGCCGGTCGCCGGAGAAGAGCATTGTCGCGATGCCTGCACGCTGCAGCGCCGCCACGGCGGCGCGCGCGTCCTCGCGCAACGGATCGGCCATCGCGAAGATGGCCTGCCATCCGGCATCGCCCCCCAGTGCCACCAGCGTGGTGGCCGCAGGCGCCGCGTCGGCAAATGCCGTCAGCGACGCCGGCATCGGTCCGGCAATCGCCGCGACAAACGAAGGCGTGCCGATACGCACGCCACCTCGAGCCGTCACCCCCTCCTGCCCCTGCCCCGTGACCGCGCGCAACGCACCGACCTCGGGCATCACGGCGCCATCGGCGGCCGCCACCAGCCCGCGTGCCAGCGGATGCTCCGACCGTGACTCCAGCGCCGCTGCCAACGCCAGGGCTTCGTCGCGCGTGGCGCCGTCGGCAACCGCCATGCTCACGAGGCGCACGTCGCCGCGCGTCAGCGTGCCGGTCTTGTCGAAGACGACATGGGTCACGCGCGCCAGCGTTTCAAGCACGTCACCGCGTCCGAACACAACGCCGTTGCGCGCCAGCGCGCCGGTCAGCGCGGTGGCCGCGGCCGGCGTCGCCAGCGCCAGCGCACATGGACACGACACGACCAGCACCGCCACGGTCACGGCAAGCGCGCGCGCAGGTTCGATGACGATCCACGCGATGGCGGTGATCGCGGCCATTGTCAGCACGCCGGCAACGAACCAGGTCGCCACGCGATCGGCAGTTCGCGTGATGGCCGGACGCGTGGCCGCGGCGCGCTCGGTCAGCCGCAGAATCGACGCCAGCCGCGTATCGGCTCCGGCGCGCATCACGCGCACCACCAACGGCTGTTCGCCGTTGCGCGACCCCGCCAGCACGGCGTCGCCAGCACCGCGCGTGATGCCATGGGCTTCACCGGTCAGCATTGCCTCATCGACGGCAGACCGCCCGTCCACGACCTCCCCGTCCGCCGGCACCAGCGCGCCGGGCCGCACCAGCACATGATCGTCCCGCGCGAGCAGCGCGGCATGCACCGTCTCGACCGCAACGCCAGGCCAGCGGCAAAAGCGCACCGCGATGTCCGGTTGGCGTCGCGCCAGCGTCTCGATCGCGGCGGCGGCGCGTTGCCGCGCAAGCAGTTCGAGGTAGCGGGCGCCAAGCACCAGCGCCACGAACATCGTGATCGAGTCGTAGTAGACGGCACCGGTGCCTCGCCAGGTTGCATGCGCACTGGCAACCAGTGCTACCGCAAGCCCCAGGACGATCGGGACGTCCATGCCGGCGCGCCGATGCGTCAAGTCGCGCCACGCGTTACGCCAGAACGGCGCCGCCGAATAAAGCAGCACCGGCAGCGTCAGCACCATGCTGGCCCAATCGAGCAGCCGCTGCTGCTCCGGCGCCACGCCGTCGTCGCTCCAGTAGGAGGCGCCTGCAAACATCATCACCTGCATCATTGCCAGCGTGGCGATCGCGCCCCGCTTCAGCAGCGCGCGGCGTTCCTCGCGGGCGCGCTGTTCGCGCTGCGCCGGATCGTAGGGCGTGGCGGCGAAACCCAGCGCCGCGACGGCGCGCAGGATATCCGGCAGGCCGGTGACATCCGGCGCCCAGCGGACCACCATCCGGCGGCTCATGTCGTTCAGCGCGGCATGCTGCACGCCTTGCTGCTGCGCCAGCCAGGCCTCGCACAACGCGCCGCAGGCGCCGCAGCTCAAGCCATCGATCAACAGCGCGACTTCAAGGGTGCCATCGTCGCGCGCTCGCACCAGGCCGGTCGCCGCGGCGGCCTCGGCGGTCTCCGCAACATCGTTGCCCGCATCGCCGTCAGGACGCGGCGCGGGCTCCGTGCGCCGCGCATACAACGCGATGAGTCCGGCGTTACCCAGGACCTCCGCCACGGCGAGGCACCCCGCGCAACAGAATTCGCGCGGCGCGCCGGCCACCGGCGCCTTCCAGCTGCCGCGGCGGAATTCCTTCTCGCCACAGTGATAGCAGGGCTCGCGCATCGCCCCAGCGGCGGTCGCGGACTCCGCAGGCGCGGCAGCGGGCGCAAGGATGAACGACATGCGAACGAATCTACGGCCATGCATGCAGGTCGGTCAAGCGCGGCGGCGGGTGCAATTGGCACCTGCGCATTCGATTCGCCCTGTCGTTGACGCGTATCAAACCAGGCGTCGAATTCCCGAGTAGGATGGCTCTTTCGATGTTCGCCAGAAGAGGACTCGCCATGTACAAGCACCTGCTCGTTGCTACCGATGGGTCGAAGCTTTCCGACAAGGCCGTCGCGCACGCAATCGGTCTCGCAAAGGCCGCGGGCGCGCGCTTGACGGCCCTGAACGTCACGCCGGATTACCCGCAGCCGCTCTACATGGAAGGGATGTTGCTTGACCCGGTCCCGCGCAGCGAATACGCGAAGCTCGCCAAGGCCGATGCGGCGAAGGTGCTTGACCGCGTGATCAAGAAGGCCGACGCCGCCGGCGTCAAGTGCACGCCGCAGCACATCATCGCCGGGCAGCCCTGGGAAGCCATCATGGAAGCTGCCCGCAAAGGCAAGTGCGACGTCATCGTGATGGCGTCACACGGCCGGCGCGGAATCTCGGCACTGCTGCTCGGCAGCGAGACCGTGAAAGTCCTGACGCACTCGAAGGTGCCGGTGCTGGTCGTGCGCTAGGGCCTGGTTCAGGCAGCTTCAGCCGCCGCGGGGCCACCAGAGGTAGCTGGTGGGATTGTCGGGGCAGGGGCCGAGGCCGCATTCAAGGGCAAAAGCCAGCATATTTGCGGCGGTCAATGCCACGAACAGCCAGCATACCGCGGCGGCGATGGGGCTGCGGCCCCGCGAGACGTCGTGTGCCAGGTCGCGCGCCGGACGATTGCCCTCGAGCAGCAGCGCAACCCCGGTATAGACGACCAGCGCGCCATAGCCGACGAAGGCCCACGTGTAGAAGTGGAAGCCGAACAGCGCCGACCCGTAGCTGCCCGAACCGGGCACGACATGCAGCGCGATCTGCCGCAACGATGCGGAACCGGCCACCACGCTCGTCAGCAGCACCAGGCCGTAGTGCGCGGGCGAATAGCCGGCGCGCAGGTTGAGCAGCAGGGCCACACCGGCGATGATGAAGCCCACGCGCTGCAAGGCGCACAGCGGGCACGGCAGCTCGCCTAACGCAAACTGGTAATAGAACGCCACCAGCAGCACGCCGCAGATGCCGGTGAGTGCGAGGGTGTCGAGCGCGCGTGGCATCGGTGCGGTCCTCAGTCGGGCTACAACGTGACCGCGAGCTTGTCGGTGGCGTGGTAGACGAGCCACCACACCTGGATCAGCACCGTGGCAAGGCCCACGCGCATCGCGCCGGTGCGAAAGCCCGACATCGCGAGCAGCGCAGCCAGCAAGCCCATCACGAACGGCAAGACCATTACCACGATGCGCGTCCTCTTCCGCGATGGTTCGCGGCACTTGCCGCACACCGCATGGATTGCGATGATACGCCGCCACTGCCCGATTCCGATGCAAACCCATCCCCCCAGCGTTTCCCGTCGCGCCCGTCGCGCCCGTCTCTGTCGCGCCGCGGTGGCCTGCATCGGCGCGGTTTTAATGTTCTCCGGGCCAGCCCATGCCGCCGCCGATCCCGCGAAGGTGCTGCGCCTGTCGACGAGCGACCTCGACACGCTCGATCCGCAGCAATGGCAGGACACGTATTCGAACACCATCGGCTCGGCCATCTTCGAGGCGATGTTCAACTGGGATTTCTTCGCTCGCCCGCCGCGCCCGGTTCCCAACACGGCGGCTGGGGCGCCGGTCGTCTCCGCCGATGGCCTGACGTGGACATTCAAGCTGAAGCCGCAGATCTTCTTCACCGACGATGCCGCCTTCGGCGGCAAGCCGCGCGAGCTCGTCGCCGCCGACTACGTCTACTCGATCAAGCGCTACCTCGACCCGAACCTGCGCGGTGGTGGCGATCCGCTGGTGTCCGACCTGATCGTGGGCATGCGGAAATGGGTCGAGGCGGCGCGCAATCCCGGCGCCAAACTGGACTACGACGCGCCCGTGGAGGGTCTGCGCGCGCTCGACCGGCACACGTTGCAGGTGCAGGTCGTCGCGCCGAACTTCCCCACAATGACCGACATGATGGTCGGCATGCGCGCCGTCGCGCGCGAGGTGGTCGACGCCGCGGGCGGCGACATCCAGTCCCGCCCGGTCGGGACGGGACCGTATCGGCTGGCCGAGTGGCAACGTGGATCGAAGGTCGTGCTGGAAGCCAATACGCGCTATCGGCCCGTGACCTATCCGCAGTCCGCCAACCCGGCGCATGCGGAACTGATCCGCTCGATGCAGGGCAAGTCGTTGCCGCAGGTGGGCCGTATCGAGTTCAATGTCATCGACGAACAGCAGACGCGACTGTTGGAATTCGAGCGCGGCAAGTTGGACGTCGTCGAGTTGCGGGGTGAAGGCGCGCAGCGCTTCCTCGTCAACGGCGAACTCGATCCCGCGATGGCCGCGCGCGGCATCCGGCGCCAACCGTACGAAACCATCTCGGTGCGCTCGCTCTACATCAACATGCAAGACCCAGTGCTGGGCGGAATGAGCACGGCAGCCGTGGCGCTGCGCCGCGCGCTCGGGTTGGGCGTGGATTCGAAAACGCTGATTCGCGTCGTGTATGCCGGCCAGGGCATCACCTCCAGCCAGATCCTGGCACCCGGGCTGTTCGGCTTCGATGACCAGGCGCCGCCACGTCGCTACGACGCCGCACTGGCCAATACACTGCTCGATCGCACGGGATACCACCAACGCGATGCCGAGGGCTTCCGGCTGCTGCCGGACGGCCGGCCACTGACCCTAACGTTGCTGATCTTTCCCGGGAGCGTCTGGCGCGAAGTGCAGACGCTGCTCAAGAAAAACATGGACGCGATCGGCGTGCGGATAGCGTTCCGGACGATGGCCACCCAGGACCTCTTCAAGGACACGGCGGCGGGCAAGTTCCAGATCGTCATCCACGGCCGTTCGACGTCCCCGACCGGGATGGGCTTCCGGCAGTTGTACGGGCCGGATCCACGCGAGATCAATGAATCGCAGTTCAGGTTCGATGCCTACGATCGCGCGTTCGAACGCTTCCTGCGCGCGCCAACAACGGGTGGGCGCATGGAGGCCGCGCACGTGATGAATGCCATCGTGGCGGTGTGGGCACCGATGCTGCCGCTGATGGTGGACGTCGAGAACGCATTCATGCAGCCTTGGGTGCTGGGCTACCGCCGTTCGGAATTCGGCAGCTATTACCAGTTCATCGACATCGACCTCGCGCGCCGCCGCACGATCACGGGCCAGTAGGGCCTCCACGGCGGCCGCGCCCCACGCGCGGTTGGAAGCCGCGGCGAGCGGCGCGCATTCGCGCTACAATGCGTTTTTCCCAACAAAAACAGCATCATGCGTGTATCACAATTCTATCTCGCCACCTTGAAGGAAGCCCCGGCCGAAGCCGACATCGTCAGCCAGCAGCTGATGCTTCGCGCCGGGTTGATCAGGAGGCTCGGCAGTGGCCTCTACACGTGGATGCCGCTTGGCCTGAGGACGCTGCGCAAGGTGGAGGCAATCGTCCGCGAGGAAATGGATCGCGCCGGCGCGCTTGAACTCGTGATGCCGGTGATCCAGCCTGCGGAGTTGTGGCAGGAAACGGGGCGCTGGGAAAAGATGGGGCCCAACATGCTGCGGTTGAAGGACCGGCATGACCGCGACTTCATTGTCGGGCCGACCCATGAGGAAGTGATTACCGATATCGTGCGGCGCGAAGTGAAGAGCTACCGCCAGTTACCCGTCAATTTCTACCAGATCCAGACCAAGTTCCGCGACGAGATCCGACCGCGCTTCGGCGTGATGCGCGCGCGCGAGTTCGTGATGAAGGACGCTTACTCCTTCGACGTGGACGAAGCCGGCATGGCGCGGTCCTACCAACGCATGTACGACGCCTACGTCGCCATCTTCACGCGCATGGGTCTGCGTTTCCGCGCCGTCGACGCCGACAGCGGTGCCATCGGCGGCGCGGTGTCCTGCGAGTTCCAGGTGCTGGCCGACTCGGGCGAGGATGCGATCGCTTACAGCGACACGTCGCAGTACGCCGCCAACGTCGAGAAGGCGGAAGCCATCGCACCCGCACCGGCGCGACCCGCGGCCGCGGAGACAATGGGCAAGGTCCCTACGCCGGGCAAGTCCACGTGCGAGGATGTGGCCACATTGTTGGGGCTGCCGCTCTCGCGCACCGTCAAGTGCCTGATGCTGATGGCCGATGGGCGCGTGCAGATGCTGCTCGTGCGTGGCGACCACATGGGCAATGAGATCAAGATCGGCAAGCTGCAAGGCTTCGATGGCTGGCGTTGGGCGACGGAAAAGGAAATCATCGAAGCTACGGGTTGCCGGCCCGGCTACCTTGGCCCCGTTGGCATCCCGCGCGACATGCCACTGCACGTTGACCGCGCGGTGGCAGTGATGCATGACTTCGTCTGCGGCGCCAATGAGCCCGATTTTCACCTGCGCGGCGTCAATTTCGGCCGCGATTGCCGCGAACCGGACAGTATTGCCGACCTGCGCAATGTCGTGGCGGGCGACCCGTCACCCGATGGCCAGGGCACGCTCTCCATCGCCCGGGGCATCGAGGTGGGCCATGTGTTCGCGCTGGGCAACCTCTATTCGACCGCGCTGGGCGCAACTTATCTTGCTGCCGACGGTCAATCGAAGGTGCTGGAAATGGGCTGCTACGGCATCGGGATCACCCGCGTCGTGGCCGCCGCCATCGAGCAGAACCACGACGCCCGCGGCATCATCTGGCCGCTGCCCCTGGCGCCGTTTGCCGTCGCCATCGCCCCGATCGGCTACGACCGCAGCGACGCCGTGCGGGCTGCGGCCGACAAGCTGTACGCGGAGCTCGACGCCGCCGGGATCGAAGTGCTGCTGGACGACCGGGGCGAGCGACCGGGCGTGATGTTTGCTGACCTGGAATTGATCGGCATCCCGCATCGGATCACGATCGGTGACCGGGGGCTTAAGGAAGACCGCGTGGAGTACCAGGCGCGCACGGAAACCGCTGCCACGCCGGTCGCCGTCAGCGAGATCGGCGCCTTCATCCGCGAACGAATAGCTCCATAAGGTATCGAACCGCTCCACGACCCACGACATGTTAGCCGCCGCCACCGCCGCCCTCCGCGGTAGCCCCCCGCACTCCATGCGACACGTGGCGATGGTGGCGCTCGTGCTGGCGCTGGCCGCGCCGCCCGTGTTCGCGGGAGCGCAGCGGGAGGAAAGCCTCGCGCCCTCGGTGGTCGCGGGGCTGGCCAAGGCGATCGCCGACGCGCCGATTCCCAACGACTACGCCAATCGCAACGAGCTGCAGTCGTGGCTCGCCGAAATGTCGCGTCGCGTGTCGCACAAGATGTCCAATGAACGCGAGCGCCGCGAATTGCTCGCCACCGTGCACTACGAAGCCAGGCGCGCAGGGCTCGATCCGCAGCTGCTGCTGGCCATCATGTACCACGAGAGCGGCTTCAAGAAGTACGCGGTATCGATCGTCGGCGCGCGCGGTTACATGCAGGTGATGCCCTTCTGGGTCGGCGCGATCGGCGTCACGGACCAGAACCTCTTCAACCTGCGCACCAACCTGCGCTATGGCGCGGTGATCTTCCGGCACTACCTCGACATCGAGAAGGGCGACTACTATCGGGCGCTGGGCCGCTACAACGGCAGCCTCGGCCGGCCGGAATATCCCAATGCGGTGATGGCGGCCATGAACCGGCACTTCGCCTTTGTGGTTTCAACGGCAACGGCCGCAATCAGCGTAGGCGCCCCCGCGGCGCAGTGAGCGGTTCCGCGTCGTCCTCGCCCGCTGCGCGCTATCGCGGCCGCTTCGCCCCCAGTCCCAGCGGTCCGCTGCATTTCGGCTCGCTGCTGGCCGCGCTGGCGAGCTACTGCGACGCACGCGCCGTGGGTGGCGAATGGCTGCTGCGCATCGAGGATGTCGACGCACCACGCAGCCGGCCCGGCGCCACATCCGCCATCCTGCACGTACTCGAACGCTACGGCTTCGAGTGGGATGGGGAGGTGTGGCAGCAATCCTCCCGCGGCGCGCGCTACGACGAGGCGATGGCGGCACTGGCCGC
>JBBQEY010000055.1:0-16035 GCA_038321425.1 Burkholderiales bacterium
CGTCCACGCCCACAGGTCGACACCAATCACGTAGCCGGTGAAGTGGTGGACCGAATCGGGAATCGTGTGCAGCCGGCCGAGCAGCGTCCATTGGTTGGGCAGCAGGAACGCCGCTCCACCCGCCGCGACCGCCGACGCGTAATCGACCGTCAGCCCCACCACCGGGCGTTCCTTGCCGCTCAGCGGATCGCGGATCGTCGTCCGGCCCTCCGGAAAATCGGTCAGTGGATTCCAGACGGGGACTTGGGGCGCGTAACCGCCGGCCAGCACATGCAGCACCTTGATGGCCTGCATGCCGCCCTGGCTGTGGCCGATCAGCATCGGCGGCATGCCGTCCTTCTCGTAGTACCACGCGATGATCCCCGCAAGGCGTTCGGCATCGGCATAGGGGCTGTACGACCAGTCGCCCGAGCGCGGGTCGCGGATCTTGTCCTCCGGATAGCCCATGCCGACCAGGAAGTTGCCGAAGGATGTCATCGACAGGTGGACGGGAAAGATGCCGCCGTGCAGCAGCATGATCCGTGGCGTGGGGCCGCGGCGCAGCACGTCCATCACGTCGGCTTCGGAAATGCGTTCAGGGTCGAGCGCCATGATGCGCGCGGACAGCGCCCGGTCCACCACCGGCGCCGGCGGCAATTGGACCTCGTCCTCGGGTCCGCGCAGCGGCACCCAGCCGCAACCACCGGCAACCAGTGCCGGAAGCAGGAGCAGAAACAACCGACGGAAACGCGATCCGATCACGATGTTGATAAAGGCAAGACGCTAAAGGGTTGCGGCGCAGGCGACCAAGGCTGCTCCAATTCTATTCACATCCTCGCGGCGGAATGCCGCCGTACGATAGCTGATGCCGATCTGCAGGCAGTCGCCGACCGCGGCGGGCGTGACCACCAGTGGCGAGAACGGCCCGGTCGAGCCGGCGCGCCGATACCGCGTGATCGCCGCCGTGCCCGGCGCATCGCGCCACAGGGCGTCGACATTCAGCATTGTCATGCCTGCCCAGACGGGGTAGTTCTTAGCGTACATGTGCTTGCGCTGGTGGGGCTGCATGTAGCGCCACGCCAGGCCGCCGAAAGCAATCGCATAGAGCGTCTGCAGATACAGCTTGCCGCGCTTGATCCGCCGGGTCTGCGCCTGGATGTCAATGGCCACGTCGCGCAGCGACACGCCTGGCGGTACCGCATGCGAGACGAGGAATGAACTCAGGAACTGGCCGAAGGCGCGTTCGGGGCCGGGCGCCACCTCGCGCCGGATGTTGAACACGGAGGCGATCGCGATCTCATGCCGCCGCTGGCTCAGGTCACGCCCCTCGATCTCAGGTGCCACGGCCTTCAGCAGCATCGCCACCATCAGGTCGTTCTGCGTGACGCCCCATTCGCGGGCGGTACGTGCGATGGCCGCGTGCACCGGCGACGGCACGGTTAGTGACAGGTACGCGTTTTCCCCGTCGTCCCCGTACGGGTAGCGCGGGCGAATCGAGCGCCGCGCCCGCAAGATCATCCAGGGCAACGAGAACTGGCCGAGGTAGAACGCTGCCGCATTGCGCAGGAAGAGTCGCGCATAGCCGCGCGGGTGAACTTCCGGTGCCGGCAACGCCTCGCCGGTTCCCGCGTAGCGGGCGGCGATGCCCTTCAGCAGCACCACCATCGAGTCGCCACCCGCCACGAAGTGGTCGTAGGCAATGCCGAGATGAAACGAGGAAGCCGTCGGCATCGCAAAGAAACGAAACGGGTCGAAGGTCCCGTCGACGGGAAACGGCCGGTTGAGTTGCCGCGCCATCTCGGCATCGAGTGTTGCATCGGGATCGGGACCTGGCGCCAGCACGGTGAAGTCCGGCTCCGCCGGGCCGCCGCGATATTCGAACCGGCGCGCGGCCGCATCGAGCGTCAGACCCGTCAGGCCCAGGGCGTTCATATGGTCGGCGATCGCGCGCCGCAGCCGCTCCGCGTCGAATGGCTGCGGCAGTTCGGCCACATGCACCGCGTTGTAAGGATGAAGCTCGCGCCAGCGGAGCATCGCCGCCTGGAACAGGTTGAGCCGTCCCAGCATCTCAGCTCGTTCCCTGGGCGCGCAGCCGGCGCTGCCCCTCGAAGCACCAGTGCTGGCGGATCGAGAACCACAGCTCGGCCGCCTGCAGCAGGTTACGGTTGTCGCTTGCGCCTGTCGGCAGCGGCGGCATGCCGTCACCGGGGCGCCAGTCGATGATCGCCTGACGCGTCACCGGGTCCGCGGCCAGGTGCTCGACCAGCGGCGCGCCGATGTGGCTGGTGGCGGCGGGGAGCAGCACGTTGCGAACTTCAGCGCGTCCGGTCGCCGCGTAGACCTCCACCTCGCCGCCGTTGCCCGCGATAGGATCCCAGGCGATCGTGAAACCGGTGAATGCTTCCGTGGCGTCCGGGATGCGCCGCAAACGCGACAGCATCGACCACTGTCCTTGCAGCACGCGGGGCCACGTACCGGTGGCAATGGCGGCGGCAAACGCAACCTGCAGGCCCACCACCGGACGTGCAACGTGCGTGTACGGGTCGATGATCGTGGTGCGCGGCAATTCGACGTCCGCTACCGGGTCGTAGACCGGAATCGATTCCGCGAAGGCGCCGTCGAGTTCGTGCAGCGTGCGCACGACCAGCATGCCACCGCGGCTGTGGCCCACCAGCATCGGCCGCAACCCCGACTGCTCGTAGTGCCAGGCCACAATGCCCGCCAGCGTCGTGCTTGATGTGTAGCCGCTCATCGACAGCGCCCCGTCGCGCGGACCGCGCAGCGACGCCTCGGGATAGCCCATCGCCTGCAGGAAGCGCGCGAAGGACTCCATCGTCACGATGGGCACGCTGCCGTTGAGACCAATCACGCGTGGCGCCGGCATGGTGGCCAGGACTTGCATGGCGCCCGGGCTCGCCAGTTGCCCGCAGTCGAGCGCAGCCGCCGGCACAGCAGCGGACGCGACCGAGATCAACGAGACCGTGCCAACGGCCACGATAAGAGCTGCGAGCAGGCGCCGGCCGGCGCCGGGAAGACCGGGAAACATGCAGTGCGAAACCTTGGATTGAGGACACTTGGGATCGGTCAACGCCGCGCATTATCGCAGCATCGACCGGCGGGTCGAGGCTACTGGCGGCGCGGCACGAAGCGCCCTGTCCTTGCCAGGTAGCGCGCATAGGCCTCGCCGTGGTGGGCCAGCAGGTGGCGTTCCTCGTTGCGCGCCTTCAACACCATCAATGCGATGTGCGCCGTTCCGACGACCAGCATGGGCAGCGTGGGCAGGATCACCATCGTGCACAACATCAGCAGGACGGAAAACGCGTAGATGGGGTGCCGGATGCGCGCAAAGAGACCATCCGTGATGAGCGGCTGCGATGGCTCGCCCGTCACGGCCATCCGCCAGTCCTTGCCCATCCGGGCCCAGCACTTGATGGTTGCGGCCAGGCACAGGACCGCCACGACCGCGGCCACGGCGCGGAAGACCGCATACCATTCGGTCGCACGCGCCCACTCCGGCACCGCAAACCCCGACTGCGGGCGCCAGGAAGCCAGCCAGGGCAGTGCGATCCAGGCCGCCACGATGGGGATCCAGGCGAGCCCCATCAGGCGCTCCAGCGGCTGCTCGGGCACCACGCCGACCACCCGGCGCGCATGCCGCCGCACCCGGACGATCATGACGCCCACGCCAAGCCAGTAGGCCGAAACAGTGGCAATCAGCGTGTACAGCGCAAAATCCATGGACGTCCCGGCAGGGTGGAAAAGGAAATGCAGCGAGGCGCGCATTGTACGGCGTGCACCGCTGCGCCTTGTAGACCACCAACATCCGCATGGCCGGTCCACCCCGTGCCGGCAGGGAAGCGTAACCGTGATTCAGGTTCCGATGGAATGCACCAACGAGCCGATCATCGCGGTCGCCCCATTTCGGCGCGGCAGTAGAATCAACGGATGGCTTCCCTATTTCCCACCGCCCGGCCACCACTCGGAACGACCGCCGACACCATGCCGCGCATTGCGGCCATCGAAGCTCAGGCCTTGTTGCGCGCATCGTTCGCGCAATACCGGCTGAAGCTTCTCGACATGGTGCGAGCTTCGCTGGCGGAAACCGATGACCTCTTCGAAAGCAACAGCCACATCCCGAATGGTGACGTCGAGATCTTCCGCACCAAGCGTGGCGCCTGGCTCGAGCAACTCGACAAGACACTCATCGACATGTTCGATCGCCGGCTGCGCGGCGAACGCCGCCGTGGCCGTCGGCCCGACGCCGATGCATCGCTCGCCACGCTGCGCGTGTTGACCGCCTTCGACCACGAGCGGCAGACTGCGCTGAAGGATGTCACCCGCTTCCTCGACCGGTTCACGCAGCGCGAACTGGCGGCACTCGACCTGCGGGTCGATGCACTGCTCCCGCCCGAGGCGTCGCGCGAGATCGACAATCCCTTTGCCGTCACCTACATCCTCGACGCGGTGGGGTCCTCCGCGCGTGCCGTCTACCCCAATCCACGCGTGTGGCGGCCGTTCATGGAACGCGTGCTCGAGGACCTGACGCCCGACATCAACAAGCTCTATATCTCGATCAACCGGTTTCTGGCCGATCGCGGCGTGCTGCCGGAAATCAAGGCCGCGTTGCGGGCACGCAGCGCGTTGCGACCGGAGGACGACCGCGATCTCCTGCCTACGTTCTCGAAGTTGCTCGAGGATGGCGGCGGCGCGGTGCCGCTCGACATCGTCGTGCCTGAATCGTTATCCGAGCCAGGCAAGCCGGCGGGCTTCGCCTTCGCCGAAAAGCCGTTCGCGTCGATGCGCGACGGGGAGCACGACCCCAACCAGATGTCGGCGAGCAAGATCCTCGCGGGCCTGGCGGCGCTGGCCGCGGTGGGTGCACGCGGCGGCGCAATCGGCGGGCCCGTGGATGGTGTGCCCGGCCTGGCAGGCGACACCACCCCCGTCGGCTATGCCGGTGGCGGCGCGGCCGTCGATGGTGAACTGGCGCCGGTGGGCTATACCGCGCCCGCCCCCGCCACCACCGCACCGGCGGCACCTGGGGGATTCCCGTCGCTTGACCCGCTGATGGCGCTCGGCACGTCGTCGCCGCTCTTCGCCACGCTCGCGCAGTGGCAACGCCTCGACCTGCCGGCCGCCATTGCGCGCGCGGCGCCGCCGCCTGCGGCTGGCGTGCAGGAAGGCACCGTGGTGCCGCTCAATCTCATTCCGCATATCCGCGCGGCGATCGAGGGCCAGTTCTCGAACGACACCGACCGGATCACGTTGGATGTGATCGCGCTGCTCTTCGACTACATCTTCCGCGACCGCTCCATCCCCGATCCGTTACGCAGCCTGTTTGGACGGCTGCAGGTCCCCATCGTCAAGGCCGCGCTGCTCGACCGCTCGTTCTTCAGCGACCGGCGCCATGCGGCACGGCAGCTGCTGGACAACCTGGCGGATGCCGCGGTCGGCTCGACGCACGACGAAAACTATCGCCTGGCGTTCACGGCACTCGCCACCGAAGTCGTCGACGACATCTGCAAAGACTTCGAGATCGACGTCGAGGTCTTCCGTGTCGCCAACATGCGGTTGCTTGCGTTCATCGACTCCGAACGCCAGCGCGTCACCGATGCGGCGGCGGTCGACATGGCCGAGGCCCTCACTGCCGAGGAGCAGGAACTCGATCGCTCGCACGTGCGCGCGTTCCTGCGCGATCGCCTGGCCGGGATCGAGGTGCCTTTCGACGTGCGTACCTTCGTCGAGACTACCTGGGCGGAACACCTGACCACCGTCCGGCTGCAGCACGGCCCGGACAGCGAGGCCTGGATCGCCGGCGTGCATACGCTCGACGACATGCTGTGGAGCATCGTTGCCAAGGAACGCTCGGCCCAGAAGGCCCGGCTGACGAAGCTGATCCCGGCACTGATTGGCGCGCTGCGCCGCGCCTGCGTCGCGCAACAGGTACCGCCGGAGCGCGCCAAGGCCTTTTTCGAGGCGCTCTACCAGTTGCACATCGCGGCCATCAAGCCGCAGGCGGGCGTCACCGTCGTGATGGGGGCGGAACCCGCCGCGCCACCAGTGTCTGTGGCGCCCGTTACTGCCGTCACCAATATCCACGACTTCGTCAGCGAAATGGCAGTGGGGACCTGGCTCGCCTTCACCAAGGAAGCCGGGACGATCAACGCGCGGTTGACGTGGGTAAGCCCGCTGCGCACCAAGTATCTCTTCACCAGTCGGTCGAAGACGCGAGCCTTCGTCTACACGCCGGAGGAGCTTGCCTACGAATTCGGTGCCGGCAAGGTCAACCTCGTGGTCGAACCGGTGCCCCTTTTCGATCGCGCGGTCAGTGCCGCGCTCGACACGCTGGCCTCGCGCCAGCCCGCGCCTGCAGGCACCGCCACGCACTGAACTTGCGGATCGCGCGGACCGCATCCGGCGCGCAGGCGATAATCGCGCGTCGCGCCCGCTGTCGGCGTTCCCGCTTCACCCGGAGTCTTCATGCCGTTGCGCCTGTTGCAGGTGTTCCTGCTTGCGTCCATCACCGCTACCCATGCAGCCTTCGCCCAGTTGGGGGGGCCTCCGCCGCCCGATCTGCGCGCGATCCTGCAGATGTCGAAGGAAGCGAGCGGTGGCAAGGCTTGGGACGCGTTGCGCAACCAGCACAGCAAGGTGACGATCCAGGCCGCGGGCCTGACGGGCGCCGCTGAACGTTGGAGTGACACCCTGACCGGACGGTCGCGGCTCAACTTCAGTATCGGACCGCTCAAAGGCGCGGGCGGATTCGATGGCCAGAACGCATGGACGCAGGACGAGGCCGGCGTTGCGCGCGCCGAGACGGACCCGACAGCGCGCGAACTGGCAGTGAACGCCTCGTTCCGCGACCGGCTGGCTTTCTGGTATCCAGACCGCGGCACGGCGCTCGTGTCCTACAAGGAACGTGCGAGCGCCGATGGTGCCGCTTTCCACGTGATCCGGATTACGCCGGAGGGCGGACGTGCCTTCGACCTGTGGATCAACGTCGAGACGCACCTGATCGAGCGCCTCGTCGAGCGCGAAGCGCTGGCGGTGCGCACCGAGATCTACATGGATCTCCGCGACCTTCAGGGCGTGAAGATTCCCTATCGCGTGCGCGCCACGCGCGATGACCCGCGGCAGGACGAGGTGTTCGTCGTTGACGCGATGCAGTTCAACCGGCCGCTGACCGACGTCACGTTCACGCAGCCGCCGCCACCGAAGCCGGACTTCGCGTTTCCGGCCGGCAGGGCGTCCGTCAACGTGCCCATCGAGACCGTGGATGGCCATCTCTTCGTGCGCGTGCGCATCGACGGCAAGGGACCATTTCGAATGCTGCTCGACACCAGCAGCATCAACGTGCTGCTGCCCGATGTCGCCCGCACGCTGAAGCTGGAGTCCGAACCGGCAACACCTGGCCGCGGCGACGGCAGCGTGGGCGTGGTGCGCGCGGGCCGGATGGACATCGGGGGCGTGGTCATCGACAAGCCGGTCTTTGCGACTTTTGACCTTAAGGAGTTCCTGCGTCGCGTCGAAGGCGTCGACGACGTCGCGGGTGTCATCGGCTTCGAAGTCCTGAAGCGGATGCCGGCGACGATCGACTATGCCGCAGGCAAGCTGACGCTGCACGATCCAGTCGCGTTCACGTTTGCCGGCAAGGCGCACCGCGTGCCGATCACGTTTCGCGGCACGATGCCGCAAGTCAAGGGCCGGATCGATGGCATCGACGGCGTCTTCGACATCGGCACCGGCGCCCGCGGCTCATTGACGCTGGCCGTGCCCTTCGTCACCGCGAACGACCTCGCGACAAGGTATGGCGCGAAGCAGGCCGTGATCGCCGGCGCCACGCCCAGGGGTCCGGTGCGGGGCCTGCTGGCACGGGCGGAGGAACTCGATATCGGTGGCGTTTCGGTCGGCAAGCCCGTGACGGTGCTGGTCACCGCACCCGCTGCCGAGCCGGGCGCGGAAGCGGATGCCGGCAGTATCGGCTACGGCGTGCTGCGCCGCTTCACGCCAACTTTCGACTATGGGCGCCGTGTCGTGTACCTCGAACCGGCGGCCGCGATGGCCGAAGCCGACGCGTTCGAACGCGCGGGCCTGTGGCTCGAACGCGGCCCCACGGGACTCATCGTCGTCGATGTCGTCGCCGGGAGCCCCGCAGCGGCGGCCGGATTGAAAGCTGGCGACAGGATCACCGCCATCAATGGCAAGGGCACCGGCACCCTGTCCTTGGCCACCGCACGCGCCGCATTGCGGGGTGCCGCGGGCACGAAGGTGCGGCTGCAAGCGGGTCCAGCCGGAGAACGCACGCTGATCCTGCGCGATTTGATCTAACATCGGGTTGCGCGGGCGACCCCGCCCGCGCCAGCGAGGAGCGGCCCGCATGACGAAGACCAAGAGTGGCATTCATTTTCCCGTTCCCAAAGGCAAGCAGGGTGCGCCGTTGGCGCCTAGCGCCGTGCGGCGCCCCGCGGTCACCGTGCCGCGTGTGGCCGTCCGCACCAAAGCCAGCACCAAGGGTCGCTGACACCGCCCTGCATGAACCTTCGGCAGTGGTGGCCGCCTGATGCTGCCATCGCTGCCGATGTTCCTTGGTGTTGTCGGCCTGACGGCGCCGCTGTTTATGCTGGTTCTGGTTGGGTATGCGCTGTCGCGCTGGGGCGACTGGCCCAAGACAGCGTCCGATGCGCTAACCCGTTTCGTGTTCGCAGTAGCCATCCCGGCGCTGCTGTTCCGGCTGATGAGCGAATTTCCGCGGTTGCCCCCGGTGGATGCGCGGATCCTGTTGGCCTACTTCGGCGGTTGCGCGATCACCTATGTCGTCGCGCGCCTGGTGGCCGCGCGTGCCTTCAAGATGGACGGCGCGCAGCAATCACTGTTCGGGATGGGGACCATTTTCTCGAACACGGTGCTGCTGGGCATTCCACTGGTCAAGGTCACGCTCGGCGACGATTCGCTGCCCGTGGTGTCGCTGATCCTCATCTTCAACTCGCTGCTGCTGTGGTCGCTGGTCACGATCTCGGTGGAATGGGCCCGCAACCGCGACCTCTCGGTGGGCGGCATCGGTCGTACTGCCTCGGAGGTCATCACCAATCCGGTAGTGGCGGGCATCCTCCTCGGCACCGCATTCGGTTTCACCGGACTGACCTTGCCCGCACCCATCGACCAGACCCTGCAACTGATCGGCCAGGCCGCCGTGCCGATGTCGCTGATCGTGCTGGGCATGGGCCTCGCCCAATACGGCGTGCGTGATGGCTGGCGACCCAGTCTGGCGATCACTGCAATGAAGCTGACACTGCTGCCGCTCACGGTCTACGTGCTGGGGCGCGCGATGGACCTGCCGCTGCGCGAGTTGCGCACGATCGTCGTGCTGGCGTCGTTGCCGATCGGCGCCAACGTCTACCTGATGGCGCGTCAGTTCCGGGCCATGGAAGGTCCTGTTGCAGCCAGTCTCGTCTGGTCCACGCTGGTGGCGGCCTTCACCACGCCGTTGCTGCTGGCTTTCCTGCACTGACATGGCGCTAAAGGCCACCATCTGCAAGGCCACGCTCGGCGTCGCGGACATGGACCGTGCGTATTACGGCACGCATGCGTTGACGCTCGCACTGCACCCCTCGGAAACGGCCGATCGGATGATGGTGCGGGTGCTGGCCTTCGCGCTGCACGCCAGCGACCGCATGGAGTTCGGACGCGGCATCGCCACCGACGACGAACCCACGCTGTGGGAGCGCGACGACACCGGCCGCATCCTCACCTGGATCGAAGTCGGCTTGCCCGACGAACGCGTGCTGCGGCGCGCGGCCGGACGCGCGGACCAGGTGATCGTGTACGCCTATGGCGGCCGCGCCGTCGACCTCTGGTGGCAGCGCAGCGCGGAAACACTGGGCAAGGTGCGCAACCTGACCATTCATGCGGTGCCGCCGGACGGCGTGACCGCGCTCGGCACGCTGGCCGAACGCAACATGCAATTGCATTTCACGCGCCAGGAAGGGTCCTTGTGGCTGGCTTCAGACACCACGACGGCTGCGCTGCAGCTGATCTCCATCAGCGTGCATGACAGTTGATACGCGACGCCGCCGTCATCGTCCGGTCATGGTGAGCCGGCACCATGCCGCAAACATCGATGCGGTGGCTCGTGCGAAAATGCGCTTTCCCTCCTCTTGATGCACGCGATGCCCAAAGCCAAGTCAGCAAAACGCTCCAAACCCGCCAAGGCGTACGCCGTGCGCAACTCGGTCATCCATGGTCGCGGCGTCTTCGCCATCGAGGAGATCCGTCGCGGCAAGCAGATCATCGAGTACAAGGGCAAGCGATCGTCGTGGGACGAGGCGATGGAACTTCCGGACAGCGACCCGGATGATTCCGCGCACACCTTCCTGTTCGAGCTCGATGACGGTCGCGTCATTGACGCCCGGGTACGCGGCAACGCGGCGCGCTGGATCAATCACTCTTGCAAGCCCAACTGCACCACGCAGGAAGACGAAAAGGGCCGGGTGTTCATCGAGGCCAAGCGCAAGATCCGGGCCGGCGAGGAATTGAGCTACGACTATCGCCTGTCGATCGACGCCAAGTTGACCAAGAAGGAACGCGCCGCCTTTGCCTGCCGCTGTCGCGCCAAGCGTTGCCGCGGTTCGCTGCTGCTCGATTCCTGAGGACGTCGCAGCGGATCCGCCGCAGTTGAAGCGGTCGGCATGGGACCAACCTGCGGCTCGTCGGTCGGCAGTGCCCGCAAGTCCGGTCCATCAGGGGCGGCCTCGCCTGCGCCATTACAATCACGCGGATGAACTTCAATTTCCTGCCAGACGGACGGCAATTGCTCGGCGGCGCAATGATCGGCCTGCTGGCGCTGGCGTCCACGGGGGCCGCGCTGGCCCAGAGCCTGCCGCCTACGTCGCCGGCCGCCACCTTCGGCCTGCCCGGCGCCGCGACGTTGCCCGACCTGCCCACTGACCACCGCCTGCCCGGACCCGATCCGCGCCAGTGCGGCAGCACTAAGTTCTCGGCGCTGTGTGCCGAAGGACGCTGGTCGGATTTCGCGCTGATGCGGGTCGAGATGAAGGCGCCGGGCTTCGTCGGCGTCTACAGCATGGACCAGCCCGTCAACCGGGACGTGCACACCACTTACAGCGAGACGCACAACAAGACTCGCCGGGGCGGCGAAGTGGTGTTCGTCAACGACGACACGTTCGCCTACAGGTCGCGGGACAAGTTCGCCTCGAACGAGACCATTCTGGACGAAATGATGTCGTCCCCCATCCTCGTCACCCAGCTCGCAGCATTGCTGCTCGACCTGGGCGCGCTGGTTGGGCCCGCGGAAATCACGAAACCGCTCGACATCTCGGCACGCAGCACTACGCAGTACCTGCGAACCGAGGCTCCCAGCATGGCCTCGCTATTCGGGCCGCCGTGGGAAATGACGGGCTCGGTGCGCCCCGGCGAGAACGGCGGACTGGCGTTCCGGCTGCGGCTGTCGCACCGGCCGGTGGATGGCCGCGGGCGCCTGCAGGCTGGCAAGCGGGATATGGTCGACCTGGTCGGTACCGTGAACTACAGCAACCGCCGCCAAGCCATGCCGGATACGTTCGACCTCGTGGGCTGGAAGCTCATGAATCGCAACAATCCGATTGATCCCGCCGCGACCATGGAGGAGGCCCGCCGGGCTGTAGGCGGACGCTGACACCACGACAAGCAACGATACGTTGCCTCACGGGTGACGCGCGGGCACAATCGGTGGAGGCAGAAGGACGATCGTCCGCGCGCCATCACGACGTTCACCTCCGAGACCATGGCCCGCAAACTCCGCTCCGCCGCTGCCGGTACGACCGTGATCGTCGAGCACACGTCGCACGTGCTGGCCGACAACCCGCTCTCTGACCCCCATGTGCGCAAGGTCGCCGTCTGGTTGCCGCCTGGCTACGACGAAGGCACCGCGCGGGGCAGTCGCGGCGGCAGGGGCAAGCGGTTTCCGGTCCTGTGGGATCTCGTCGGCTTCACCGGATCGGGCCTCGCCCACGTCAACTGGCGCCCTTTCGACGAGAACGTTCCGGAGCGCGCCGCGCGCTTGCTGCACGAGCGGCGCATGGGCCCCACCATTATGGTTTTCCCGGATTGCTTCACGGCGCTCGGCGGCAATCAGTACATCAACTCCTCGGCGATCGGCAACTATGCCGACTACCTGACGCGCGAACTGATTCCCTTCGTCGACCGCGAGTTCCGGACGCTGGCCTCGCGCGATCACCGCGGCTGCTTCGGCAAGTCCTCCGGCGGCTACGGATCGATCGTGCATGGGATGAAGTACGCGAAGTACTGGGGCGCCGTCGCCGACCACTCCGGCGACGCCTACTTCGACTACTGCTATCTCACCGACTGGCCACGCACACTGAACGAACTCGACCGGTACCGCCGTCCGCAACGCCGCCCCGGGCGGCAACGGCCCGCCCCCGAGACCAAGCCGCGGGCGGAGGGCTTTGACGACGGCCGCATGCGCCGCTTCCTCGACGACGTGTGGAGCCGCGACAAGCTCTCCGATGGCGAAGCCCATGCGCTGATGCAGATCGCGATGGCGGCGTCCTATGATCCCGACCCCGCCGCGCCGCTCGGCTTTCGCTTGCCCGTGGACCTCGAAACCGGCGCGCTGCTGCGTAACCGCTGGGCTCGGTGGCTGCGTCACGACCCCATCCACATGGTGGAGCGCCACGCGGCCAACCTGCGCACGCTGCACGGCATCTACGTCGATTGCGGCTGGCGCGATCAATACCACCTGCACTACGGCGCGCGGCTGCTGTCAAGGACGCTGGCCACGCATGGCATCGCGCACACCTATGAAGAATTCGACGACACGCATTCGTCCATCGACTACCGGATGGACGTGAGCCTGCCGTTTCTCTATCGCAGCTTGAAGCCCTGAGAGGTTGGTGATGAAGCTCACGATGCATACGTTCCTGCTGCTGATGGCACTGTCCGTCGCGCTCGGAGTATCCCCGCGCGTTGCGGCGGTGGCAGCCGACACGGTGTCGTCGTCGTCCACCAACGCCGACTATGTACTCGGCGAAGAAGCGATCAAGGCCAAGGACTGGGACCGCGCCGTATTGCATCTCGAGATGGCGGCACGCTCGGAACCCGGCAATGCCGACGTGCAGAACCTGCTGGGCTACTCGTTTCGTAACCAGAAGAAATTCGAGCTTGCCTTCAAGCACTATCAACACGCACTGAAGCTCGACCCGAAACATCGCGGCGCGCACGAATACATCGGTGAGGCCTACATGTTGACCGGCAACACCGCCAAGGCAACCGAGCACCTGGTGGCGCTCGAGCGCATCTGCGGCAAGAACTGCGACGAGTACCAGGACCTCGCGCGCGCCATCGCCAAGCGCTGATCGCCGCGACCATCACCAGGGAGAAACATCATGCGTTGGGGTGACATGCGTCGCAGCGACAATATCGAGGACCGCGAATCCACTGGCGGGCGCGGCGGCCGCATGCCGCTTGGCGGCGGGATGAAGATCGGCGGTGGCGCGATGATTCTGATCGTCATTGTCAGCCTGCTGTTCGGCGTCAATCCGCTGCAGTTCCTCGGCATGCTGGAAGACAGCGGCACGGCGATGGCGCCGGCGCCGGCTCCCCTGCCCAGCGGCATTCCCGACCCCGGCTCGGCCGCGCGGCCGCCGGCCGATCCGCAAAAGGAAATGGTCACTCGCATTCTGGGTGACACCGAGGAAGTGTGGACCGCGCTCTTCACCGCGATGGGTTCGCGTTACGAGCCTCCCAAGCTGGTGTTGTTCCGCGGTTCCGTGGTCTCGATGTGCGGCAACGCAAGCTCCTCCGCCGGCCCGTTCTACTGTCCCGCCGATCGCAAGGTCTATCTCGACACCAATTTCTTCCGCGAGTTGTCGACGCGCTTTGGCGCGCCCGGCGATTTCGCGCAGGCCTATGTGATCGCCCATGAAATCGGCCATCACGTGCAGAACCAGCTGGGCACGATGCGCGAGTTCGACCAGGCCGCCGCGAGGATGGACGAGCGCCGCCGCAATGCGGCGACAGTGCGCCTCGAGCTGCAGGCCGACTGCTATGCCGGCGTGTGGGCGTTTTATGCGGCGAAGCGCAACCTGCTCGAGCCGGGCGACCTCGAGGAAGGCATCCGCGCAGCCTCCGCGGTCGGCGACGACACGATCCAGAAGCGCACCCAGGGTTACACGGTGCCGGACGCGTTCACCCACGGCAAGGCCGAGCAGCGCGTGCGCTGGTTCAAGGCCGGCCTGCAATCCGGCGATCCGCGCGTGTGCAATACGTTCGCCGCCAAGGCACTCTGACCCGTCGCGCCTGCGTCATGGCGGCCGCCGCCCTCGCCTGTCCCGGATGCCGGGTACCCATGAGCGCCGTCGAACTCGACCGCGTGCCTCTAGGCGCACTGACGGTCGATCTGTGCGCGCACTGCCACGCCTTGTGGTTCGATGCGATGGAGAGCCTGCAACTTTCGCCCGCAGGCACGTTGATCCTGTTTCGTGCCATCCACGAGGCCGGCAGCGCGCCGGTGACGCAGCCGGTAGCGCGATTGCAATGTCCGCGCTGCGAGACGCCGCTCGACCTCACAAAGGATGTACAGCGCAGTACCCGGTTCACTTATTACCGCTGCCGCCGCGGCCATGGCCGGTACACGCCATTCGTCCAGTTCCTGCGCGAGAAGAACTTCATCAAGCCGGTCTCCCCTGCGGAGCTCGCACGTTTGAAGTCGCTGGTGCGGGTTGTCCAGTGCAGCAGCTGCGGAGCGCCCGTGGATCTCGAACACGATGCGGCATGCCGCTACTGCCGCGCGCCGATCGCCATCCTGGATACCGCGGCCGTCGCCCGCACGTTGCGCGAACTCGACCAGGCGGCGGCACAGCGGGCGGCCGTCAGCAATCCCGGTGTGGCCGCCACGGCGGTCATTGAATCCGCGCGTTTCGAGCGGGCGATGGCAACGGAGAGCCGCCACGCCGACCGGGCGCTAGGAGTCGACGTTGTCGGCGTGGGCCTGGCGATGCTGAGCGCGCTCCTGACCCGCTAAAGCCTGTTTCCACGCACCGCTGCAACTGGCCTGCCCCGATGCCTCGCGTTAAAATGTCCGGTCAACGAACTCCGGAGTCCCTCACCATGAACCGCATGCATTCGATGGCGCTTGCCGCGCTCTTCGCCGCCGGCGCAGCCACTGCCCAGACCACCGCCCCTGCAGCAGCGCCTGCTGCCGCCCCGTCCGCCGCCAACTGTCCGAAGCCGGACGCCCACCCGGGTCGGCTCGCGTCGGATAACCAGCGCCGCGGCTGGGGCAAGGAAGTCACCGCGTGGGAAACCTGCATGAAGAAGTACGTGGCCGAGGTCTCGGCCAAGGCGGACGAAGCGGTCAAGACCGCCAATGCCGCAGTGGCGCGCTCCAATGCCGCCGTCGACGAGTACAACGCGATCGTCAAGGACCTCCAGGCGCAGCAGGACGCCTCGGTCAAATAGTCGGCACGTGATGACGTTCCGGCGTTTACCTGCGCGAAGGCCGCCGTGCATGGCAGCTAGGGGTTGGGAATCCGATCGACTCGCGCCACCACGCCATCGAGGCACGTGACCGTCGTACGTTCCCGATCGCCGGGCGCAGGTTCCCATACGTGCCGCGTCACGCGTTTGGCCATGCCTTCATCCAGTTCCTCGAAGGTTGTCGTCGGCGCGCCCGCTTCGGCCGCCAGGTCGGCGCATCGGCGCGACACGTTGAAGTTCTGCCGCACGCTCGGCTCCGTATCGGGCGGCGCGGCAGGACCGTCCTGCAGGTCCATGTTCATCCATGCCACCACGCCCTTGTTGAAACCGAGCGCAGTGTTGAGGTCGCTGCGGCGGTAATGCCAGATCTCCACAGCCTTTTCGTCGGCACGGCCTGGGCGCATCTCCTGGGGATTGCCGTAGGCCTGGATGACGTAGGCCCGGGGCATGCCGACGATCACTTCCTTCCGTTTCGCGCGGGTTGCCCATTCGGCGTCGTCGCCCTGCACGCTGCCGGAGTCGCGCTGGATATCCATCCGCGTGGCCTTCTGCGCCTCCGGACAC
>JBBQEY010000056.1:0-15727 GCA_038321425.1 Burkholderiales bacterium
GAAGCCGGATCGCCAAGTGCCGCTTCACCGGGCAGGATGTTCGTTGCCGGGATGGGCCACGTCGACGGGGAGCGTGGCGCCGACAGGTTGATCGCATCGCGCAGGTCGCGCGCATCGATATCGCGATTGGTGAGTATCGGCAGCGAATATTTCTTGCACAACGTGCGAATCAGCGCGGCGTGATGCATCTCGTTCGACACGATCGTATTCGCCTTGGTATAGGCGGAGATGGCAATGGTCGGTACCCGCACGCCGAGACGGTCGAACAGGAAGTCCATCTCGCCCGACAGCTGCGGGTTCGATGGTGTGCGCGCCGGTCCCGGCGGCGCGTGGTCGTAGCACCCACCTCCCTCGTCGAAGGTCACCAGCAACAGCGTGTTGAGCGCATTGGCCCCGGTGGGTGAATGGGCGGTGCGCACGGCCGTGTAGACATCGTTTAGCAACGCGTCGCCCGCACGCACATCCGACACGCGCTTGCCCGGCGGATGGAAGTCATTGTGATAGAACGCCATGCAGGGCTCGATGAACGTGTAGTCCGGCAGGTCGCCGGCGGCCACGTCGGCGGCGAACCGCTCCATCGTGCGGAAGTTGGTCGTGAAGTACGCCTTCAACGCACGCGCATGGATGAGCCCCGTCAGCGACACAATCTGCCGCGGGTCGAAGTAGATCCGCCAGGTGCGGCCAGCGTCCTGCAGCCGGTTGAAGATCGTCGGCCCGGAGTTGAATTCCAGCCACCTCGTGGCCGGCGAGTTCAGCACGAAGCCCGATGACGTCGACGCATGGAAAAAGGAACGATTGCAGTATGTCTGGGACGGCACCGCTGCGTGCCATGCATCATAGACAGCGAAGGACTGCGCCAGCGTGGACAATACCGGCAACTGCGCTGACGTAAACGTCTCCATCACCACCTTGTATTCGTCGTAGGTGGGCGTGCGCTTCTGCGTATGCCTGAAATTGTTGCAGTAGTCGACGACGAAACCCTGCATCGTCGGCACCATGCCCTGCGCCGGTGCGTTGTAGGGGAAGGTCATCTTCGACTCGGCCTCGAACTGGTTCGAGAGTGGGTCGACGATGCCGAAGAGCTGTGTGTTGATGTGCGGATAGCCCTCGCCCGGATCGGGTTTCGGGTTTTGCCAGTCGTTAGCCTTGCCGGGGCTGGGCGCGGCAGCGACGACCGTGTGGCCGTCCTCGATGTAGTCGGGCACCGGGTTGGTGTACGTGCCGTTGTTGAGACCGTTGAACGCCGACCCCGCCGGGTAGAGATAGCCGAGCAGGTTATCGAGCGAGCGGTTCTCGAACATGATCACGACCAGGTGATCGAAGCGTGACAGCGGGTCGACCTCCACACCTTCGATCGGGGCCGGCACCGCCGCCTCCCCGCCGCTCCCGCCACCTCCGCACGACGCCAGCAGCGTGGCGCCCGCCGCAGCTGCCGATGCTTTCAGGAATTCGCGGCGCGGCGTGAAATCCGCGACGGCGGGCACCGCCGCCTTGCCGGCGTCCTGCTTCGGGTTCTTGCTCATGGGCATCCAGGCTCGAAATCGGTAGTCTTGCAGATTGCCATGCGGCACCGGCCCCGCCAAGGCCGCGCAGCCATCCGGCTGCCGGAAATGGAACGTTTATGCAATAAGGCTTGAACTTGGAATAAACATACCAGATCGGGCCCGGTCGTGGACGAACTGAACGTATTCAACATACCCTTCATCTTCCGCGACGAAGCGCACATGCGGAAGGTAATTGACGGTCCTACCGGGTAACCCGCTAAACCGTGCGCGACAAGTACGGCGGGAAGTATGCTGCCTTGTTGAAGCGCTTCGGCTGCCAGGGTTCATCAATTAGCGTTGTATCAAGGCCGGCGAGCGGGTCGGTTACCCGGTTGTCGTGACTCGTGCCAGAATCGGGGCGCTCCTCGACCATCTCAACTTCTGAAGACACTCCATGATCCATCGATCCTGTTTCGCCTCGCCTATTGCTTACGTCGGACAACGGCTGCGACGGGTGCTGGCGCGCATTGCCGCCGGCACGCTGCTGGCAGCCGTGGCGGTTACCGCCCACGCGGCGCCACTGACGCCACCGGGTGTGGACAAGGACGCCATCCGCGAAGCGATGGCGTCGGCGCTGGGCTATCGCGCGGTCGCGCCCGCACGCAAGGCCGGCGAGCCTGTCGTCACGGTGGTCGAGTACTACAACGCCGGCCTGCAGCATTACTTCATCACCGCAGAACCCGCCGAGATCACCAATCTCGACAGCGGCGCCTTCGGTGGTGCGTGGAAGCGCACCGGACAATCGTTCAACGCGTGGGCGCTCGCCACCAAGCCGGCCGATGCCGTGCCGGTCTGCCGCTTCTTCGGCACTGACCAGTATCGCGCCAACGGCACACGCATCGGACCCAACAGTCACTTCTACACGGCCGACCCTGCCGAGTGCGCGTTCGTCAAGACGGGTTACCAGGCCGTCGCGGCCAATGGCATCAGCTATCCCGCGTGGACGTATGAAGGTGATGCATTCGCGGTCAAGCTGGCCGTCGGCGGCACGTGTCCCGGCGGGACGGTGCCCTTGTATCGGGCCTACAACGACGGCGCGCGCGGCGATCCCAACCACCGCTATTCCACCAATACCGCGTTGCTCACGTCACTCATCGGCTGGAGCTTCGAGGGTCTCGTGATGTGCGTGCCGGCGACCGCGTCGGTGCCTGCGCCGTTCGAGGTGCGCGGGGAGATCCGCGGCTGCGACAACGCGCAATGTGCGCCGGCTGTTACCGGGGGCGCGGCGGTCGGCCTGGTGGACCTCGTGCTCGAGATCGGCAACAGCAGCGCGGCCCCGGTCACGGTCACCGTTCCGTCGGGCTTCGTGTTCGTGTCGTCGACGGCCACGTACCAGGATGGCCTGCTGCTCGACTCTTACGTCGTGCAGGTGCCCGCCAATGGGTCGGTGCGCCTGTTGTTGAGCCTCTATTGCCTGCAGCAATCCCGCAGTACCGCCACGCCCGCGGCAACCTATGTCACCGGTGCCGTCACGACCAATCCGGGCATTCTCGCCATCATCAACCTGCCGCGCCCCCTGGGCATAGCGAACGATTCGCTCATGGCCTCGGCCACGCAGTTCGCGCTCTGGGAAGTGACCGACGGCACCGGCGCGTTGTCGGCATCGCAGTTGACGATGCTGCGCAATCTCTATGCGCTGCCCGAGACGGACGTCAGCTTTCCCGCGGCATTCGCCGCATTCCTCGACACGCTGTCGGTGCTGAAGCCCGACTGACACGCCCGCGACGCCCGGGCGGTCAGCCCAGTTCGAAGCTGGTCACCCCGAAGATGCGCTCCAGCGGCAACGCCGGCGCACGGCTGGTGTACATCCGCGCCGTTTCGAACACGGGCTTCATGCCATGGCGCTCGGCGATGGCCACGGCGGCGGCGTTCAGTTCTGGCGTGTCAAGTACGATCGATGCGCCTTCGGGCACGTAGGCGCGCAACCCATCAAACAGCGACTGCGCCAACTGCGAAGTGTCCGCGAACAGCGGACCGATCTTGAAGCCGTCCTGCGCAGGCCGGATCACCCCGTAACCGCTCAAGCCGCCGGCGCCGAGGATGCCCAGCGCCGTGCTGCCAGGTTGCGCGATCCAGCAGCGGAGAAACGCGGCCCGCGTCTCCGGGAAGCAGGCGCGGTCGTACGCAAGCACTTCGGTCACCGGTAGCGACGACAGTGGCACGAGCCGCGCGTCGAGCGCCCGCATTGCGCCATTGAGGCCGTGGTACCGGATGTTGCGATACGCGAGCTTGAAGCCCGAGCGTTTATAGTTTTCCTGTTGGGCCACCACGCCGTCGAGGCCGACGGTGCGCCCCGCAAGGTGGGTCTTACCGGCGATCCAGATCCGCAAGCCATAGCCTCGCTCGCGAAATGGCGTGCGCACGATATAAAGACCCAGGAAGCCGAACGACGTCGCGTACCTGACCACGGAAATCGTCGCCACGGGTTCCTCGCCAACCAGGCCGACCAGGAAGCCTTGCGGGTCGGCCGCAAAGAAACATTCGGTATCGTGGAGCCCCGGGTTCCAGCCCTCGCCTGCAGCCCATTCGATGGGCAGGCGGGCTTCATCCTGCCGCAGCGGTCGAATAGTGAAATCGTCTGTCGTTGCCATCGTGCCATGTTCTCATGACGTCGATGCAGCTTGGACAGTAGCGTTGGTCACGATGATCGTTTATGGTTCTGCCGGTGGTGGGTATTCTCGATAACTTGATCAAAAGCTTGTACAACCGATGCCGGATATGCAGAAAAAGAAGAAAACCGGGGTAAAGATCAAGGCATCCCCAAGCGTGACGCCCGCCATTGCCGCGGTCGAGCAGGTCGCCGCGCTGGCGGCGGCGGGTCAGCACGCGCGTGCCATCGAAGTGGCCGCGCACGCACTGGCCGCCGCCCGCTTGGCCGCAGCAACCCGGTTGAACCTCCTCGACCTGCGGGCGGAAAGCCATCTGGCACAAGGCGACGTGGCCGCGGCCGACGCCGACACCGCGACGATGATCGCCAGGGCGCGCCGCAGCCGCAACCCGGCCCACCTCGCGCAGGCACTGAACCGCCGCGTGGCGTTCGAGATCCACCGCGGCAATACGCGCCTCGCGCTGACCACCGCGGAACAAGCGCTCGAAGCGGCACGCCTGAGCGGTCAACCCGCCCTCGAGGCCACCAGTTTGTTTCGTCTTGCCAGCGCGCTGCTGCGACAGCGGGAATATGGGCAGTGCGCCAAGGCAGCCATGCAGGCTATAAAGCTGTTCAGAAAGCTGGGACGGCCGGAAGAAGAAGGACGCGCGTGGTTTGTCGTCGCCGCCGCGCGCAGTGGCCAGGGCCGGGCCGCCGACGCCACGGCCGCCGGGCACAAGGCACTGGCATTGGCATTGGCGCAGCGTTGCGGCGATCTACTTGGCGCGGGCAATGCCTCCAACATCCTGACCTTCAACGAGCCAGACCTCGCGGCAAGCCTGCGGCTGCTGAAAGATGCGGACGCCGCATGGCTATGAACATGGCCAGCGTTTGTCGCTTCCACCATGGCATCCCGATCTCACGAAGGCTCACGTCGCCCAGGTGCTCAAGCACCGCCAACCGCTGATTGTTTCCAGCCGTGCAGAGATGGATGCCATGGGGATCGGGACCATTCCCGGCACCGATGCCTCGAAGTCGGTCATGCGCGTGCCGATGGTGTCGGGCGATCGTGTGATCGGTGTCATCAATGTCGAGAACCATGAACGCGAAAATGCATTCGGCGAGGCCGCGGCGCGACTGCTCACGACGGTAGCCGCGAGCCTCGGCGTGGCGCTGGAGAACGCCCGACTTTTCGATGAGACGCAGCGACTGCTGAAGGAAACCGAACAACGCAACGCCGAGTTGGCGGTGATCACCAGCATCCAGCAGTCTGTTGGTGCAGCGCTCGGTTTTCAGGCGATCGTCGATGTGGTGGGCGACAAGCTGCGCGAGGTGTTCAAGACCGGCGATATCAGCATCAACTGGTGGGAGGAAGAGACCGACCGCTGGACTTCCCTCTATACGTTCGAACATGGTGTCCGCCTGCACCAGGAACCCATTGTGCCACTCCCCGGTGACTGGTGGCACGGCTTTCTGCGCGAGAAGCGCGTCCTGGTCTATAACTCGGTTGAACAACAAATTGCCGAGAATTGTCCCGTCCTTCCCGGTACCGATCGGGCACGCAGCATCGTGGCGGTACCGATGCTGGTCGGTGACCGCATCCTGGGCGGCGTTGGCCTCGAGAACCACCAGTGTGATAATGCTTTCGGACCCGCCGAAATCCGCTTGCTGGAAACCATCACCGCCAGCATGAGCGTGGCGCTGGAGAACGCCCGCCTTTTTGCGCAAGCGCAAACCCGGGCCCAGGAACTGGCCACGGTCAACACCGTGTCGCAACAACTGGCCGGCAAGCGCGACGTCGACGCGTTGATCGAAGTCGTTGGCGAGCAGGTACGCGGTGTGTTCCGCGCCGACCTGGCCTATGTGGCGCTTTACGATCGCGCATCGAACCTGATCAATTTCCCCTACCACTACGGCGAGATGGTGGAGTCACGTCCCTACGGCGAAGGCCTTACCAGCAAGATCATCGGAACGGGACGCGCGTTGAAGCTCGACTTCGATGTCGAGCAGCAGACGAAGCAGTTGGGCACGCGCCGTATGGGCAAGGAGGCCCTCTCCTATCTGGGCGTGCCGATCATGGTCGGCGGCCGCTGCGACGGTGTATTGAGCGTGCAAAGCACGCAGCGCGAAGGCGCCTACGACGACGCCGATCAACGGCTGCTCGAAACCATTGCAGCCAATGTCGGCATCGCCCTCGAGAACGCGCGCCTGTTCGACGAAAACAAAGAGGCTCGCGCCGCCGCCGAGTCGGCCAACGAAGCCAAGAGTTCGTTCAACGACTTGCGCGCAGCACTGGCCGCCAACGACGCCGCCACGTTCAGGCGCGCCGCGCATACGCTCAAATCCAACGGCAACACCTTTGGTGCGCTCACCTTTGCCACGCAGGCACGCGCGCTCGAGTTGGCGGGCCTGGGCAACGTCAAGGAAGGCGGCACCAAACCCCTGGATGATCTCGACGCCGAGTTCGCGCGTGTCGCGGCGGCCCTTGCGGCACTGCGCTATGCGTGATCGGCATCAACCCGGCGCCTGCCTGCTGGTGGTCGACGACAACAAGGTTAATCGCTTGCTGTTAACGCGCAGCCTCGAGCTGCAGGGTCACACCGTGGCGTCCGCCGAGAACGGCCGCGTAGCGCTGGAAATGCTGCGCAAGAATGGCTACGACCTGATGCTGCTAGACATGGAAATGCCGGAGATTGAAGGCTTTCAGGTGCTGGAGCAGATGGTGGCCGATCTGCAACTGCGTGACACGCCAGTGATCGTCACGTCATCGCTTGAAGGCATCGCCAACGTCGTGCGCTGCATCGAACTCGGCGCCGAAGACTACCTCGCCAAGCCGGTCAATCCGGTGCTTCTCAAGGCGCGCATCGGCGCCAGTCTTGAAAAGAAGCGGCTGCGCGATCAACAGAAGGCCCTGGTACGTCGTTTTGCGACACCCGAGGTAGCGCAGGACCTGCAGAGTTCCGGTTTCGCCTTGGGCGGCAAGCGCGTATCCGCCACGGTGCTCTTTTCTGACATTCGTGACTTCACATCGCTTGCCGAAACGCAGCTACCCGAAGAAACTATCGAGTTGCTCAACACCTACTACGCGCTGATGTTCGACGCGATCGGCGGACAAGGCGGCATTGTCACCATGATGATGGGCGACGGTTTGATGGCTGTTTTCGGCGCGCCCGTTCCACTTCCCGACCACGCAGCCTGCGCAGTCCGCGCGGCGCAGGAAATGGTGGAGTTGATCGATCTGTTCAATCAGGAGCGCGTCGCCATCGGCAAGCCGACGATCCGGATCGGCATCGGCATCGCTTCGGGTGAAATGGTGGCGGGCTACACCGGCACCAACGATCGCGCCGCCTATACGTGCATCGGCGACACGGTCAATGTAGCCTCGCGCCTCGAGGCGCATACGAAGGTGGCGAAGCGCACCATCCTGATCGACGATGCCACGCGCGCCATGCTGGGCGGCCTGATCGACGTGGAAGCGCTGGGGCCTGTGCCGCTCAAGGGCAAGTCGGCAAACGTTGAGGTGTTTGCAGTCGTCGTGAAGGAATCCTTAACCGGCTGACGCTGCAAGGGCCGCTGCAGGCACCGCGCGCTGTGGCGCGAACGCAGTTTCCATCGCCTTGCGAACGGCAAAGGCCTGCGTCGTGGTATCCATCGTTACGTCATCCCAGCACAAGGTTTCGCCCTTGCGCACCGGCCGCACCACCTTGACGTCGTGCGCCAGGCCCAACGGCAACCCGCCGATCTTCATGGACGTAGCTGCGGGTAGCAGCTTGCCCCACACGGTGTAACCGCCCTCGCCGTCCAGCATGTCGCCTGGCGTCAAGTCACGCTTCGCGGTGGCCACGACGTCGGCGTTCCAGCAGGTGGCGACACCGGTGGCTTCGCCGCGCAACGCGACGCTCGCCACCGACATGCCGACTTCCAGACCAATCAAGTGCCAACGCTTGTAGAGCGTGAAGTAACGCCCGGACGGGTCCGTATGTGCGTTGTACTCCTCGAAGCAGTTCCTGATGTAGTCGGTCTCGCCCTCTACCGTGACCCACACGCCCATCCGGATGTCATAGGGAATCTCGCGCCCGTTGGCCTCGAGCGAGGAAATCACCTCGACCATGCCCTTGCGCTCCAGTGCGCCGCCCTCACTGATCGGCCGCGTCACGAATGGAATGTCTTCGACGCTGGCCGGTGGATACAGGAGCCCGTTGCTTGGCACCGTGAGGCCCGTCGCGTTGGCCACCGCTGTCGATTCGATGGAGGGCTTCGAGCCATCGAGGAAGCTGTTGAACATCTTCGGGTTGAGCCCACCACGCGCGGCCTGTTCCGGCGTCAGCCCGTAGTAGCCCCACACCGTTTCCGGCGTGGACTCGCAGAAGTGCGGCAGCCACTTGTGCCCGCGCCCCGCCGCCACGACGGGAAAGCCGCACGTGCGCGCCCAGTCGACGAGATCGCAGATCAATGCCGGCTGGTCGCCGAAGGCCAGCGAATAAATCACGCCTGCCTTGGCGGCCTTGCGCGCCAGCAGCGGCCCGCAGAAGGCGTCCGCTTCCACCGTGACGTTGACCACATGCTTGCCGTGCGCGAAAGATTCGAGGCAATGCTCGACGGCGGCAATCGGGTGTCCCGTGCACTCGACGACAATGTCGACCTGGGGGTGGCGGACCAGCGCCTGCCAATCCTCCCCGATGTGGGTGGTCCCCATCTTGATCGCGTGGTCAATGCTGGAAGCTGCCATCTGCTCGACCGGCCAGCCGACACGCGCGAGGTTGGCGCACGCGCCATCGGGTGACAGGTCCGCAATGGCCACCAGATGCACGCCCGGCGTGCGGGGAATCTGCGCCAGGTACATCGACCCGAACTTGCCCGCGCCGATGAGACCGACGCGCACCGGGTTGCCGGCCGCGGCGCGCTGCTGCAACTTTGCATGCAGGCTCATCGTTCAGGCCGTTTCTGCAAGGACGTCCGATGACGTGACCAGCGCGCTGGCCGGCACGCCGTCTCGCCACGGCAAGTCCACCGGGTAGTCGCGCACCAGGCAATCGTCGGGCAGGCACCTGATGGGCGCGAACTCGCGGTGCGCAATGTACTCCGGGCGCTTGAAACGGCGGATGTGGTTACTAACCGCGCACAGGCTCAAGTACACGCTGACGCGATTCCATGGCGAGAGGTTCGATGTCGACGCATGGACGAGACATGAGTGAAACAGGATCATCGACCCGGCCGGACCCGTAGGCGACACAATGCCGCCGGGCACATAGCGGCCATCGGCACCGAAGTGGCCCGGCCCACCGCCACGCGCCACAAGTTGCCGAATCAGGTCGTGGTCCACGGTCCACAACGGGTAGCTGGTGGTGGTGACGTCGTGCTTCGCGTCGATCACCCCCTTCTTGTGGCTGCCCGGGATGAACATCAGCGGACCGTTGAACGGATTGACGTCGTCTAAGAAGATCGCGATGTTCATCGCGCGCTCCGTCGGCATCAGGTCGTCGTTTTTCCACGTGCCGAAGTCCTGATGCCATTGCCATACATCGCCTTCGAAGGCCATCTTGCCGTTGATCTTGAACTGGTGCATGTACAGGGCCTCGCCCAGCAGGTCCTGCACCGGTTCGATCATCCGCGGATGGCGACCCAAGCGCGCGAAGGGTTCGCTGTACATGTGCGCGGCAAAGTTGGTCCGGACCGCGTCCGATCCCTTCTCGCGGACGTTGTACGCCTCGCGGCGCGCATAGAGCGCCGGCACCACGGCGTTGAGCCGCGCAATTTCCTCAGATGCGAAGAGTCCCGGGAAAAACAGGTAGCCGTCGCGGTCGAAGGCCGCGTGCTGTTGCGGGGTGAGTTTCATGACATGTCCTCCGTTGGGCGCAGGCGTTCTAAACGACCGGCACCCGGCGCAACGGGGATTATGACGCGCTCCGTCCTTCTGCGCGACGGTGGGTCCCTCGTCAGGCGCCCGCCGGGTCCGCGACGATAGGCGGCTTCGGGGAAGGCGCCTTTGGAGCCGGATCGTCCGCCTTCGGCTTCGGCGGAAGGGGTTCCTGCACGGGAGGTTGGGGGACGTTGGCATGCTCCCGCCCGGCGCGCTCGGCGTCCCGCAACTCGCGGGCCTCGGCCTCGCTGCGGGGTGCCGCCGCTTGAGCGGCAGCCTCGACGCGCCCGCTCTCGACGAATTTCTTCGTCGCCTCGTTGTAAGTACGTGACGCCTTGTAGTTGCCTTCCCCGAACTCGTTGGGCTTCGTCGACATGGTGCCTCCAGAGGTTGTGAGCGAAAATTCGCTTGGTCGCGATGCCAAGACCACGATCGGCAAGCGATGCAAAGACTCTATCGCCGCCTCCCGTGCACGGGCATTCGTGTGGATCCGAATTCCGCGTAGGGATCGGCTTACGTCACCGCGCGCCTCATGCCGAGGCGCGACGAATGAGCGTTTGGCTGACACGCGAATTCTGCTTGCGCGCAGCCCATCCTTGCCTTCGACGCATTAGCATTGACGCGATGAACGCGAAATCTTCATCTCCCCGCTCGTCCCGAATCTGTGTGCGGTAGGTCCCGATGGAACTGACCTGGTGGTTCATCGGCATCGGTAGCCTGCTGATTGTGATGAACCTGGCGAGCGCGCTGATTGCGCGCCTGCCGTTGAGTCTCGCAATCCTCTACTTGGTCATCGGCATCGCCATCGGGCCCGCGGGAACGGGCTGGGTCTCCGTCGACCCGTTCCTGCATTCGAACGCGCTCGAGACGATCAGCGAAGTCGCGGTGCTCGTTTCGCTGTTCGCTTGCGGGTCGAATGTCGGGAGCACCTTGCGAGGCCGCCATTGGAGCATTCCCATCCGGCTCGCCTCGGTGGCCATGCTCTCTACCATCGTGCTGCTGACCGCCGTCGCCTATTGGGGACTGGGATTTTCTCTGGGCGCGGCGGTCCTCCTGGCCGCCATCATCGCGCCCACGGACCCGGTGCTGGCCGGCGATGTGCAGGTACTGGATCATCGCGATCGCGATCGCTTGCGCTTCGGACTGACCGGCGAAGGCGGCCTCAACGACGGCGCGGCCTTTCCATTCGTGATGCTCGGATTGGGGCTTCTGGGACTGCATCCGCTGGGCGAGTACGGCTGGCGGTGGTGGGCCGTGGATCTCGCGTGGGCCGTTGTCGGCGGACTGCTGATCGGCAGCGTGTTCGGCGTGGCGCTGGGGCGATGGCTGCTGGCGCGCAACGGCGACGCTGCGAGCACCAACGGGTCGGACGCGTTTCTCGGGCTCGGCCTCGTGGCCGTCGCCTATGGCACCGCCCTGGCACTACAAACTTACGGGTTCCTGGCCGTGTTCAGTGCCTCGGTTGCACTGCAGTGGACCGTAACAGGCGCCCGAAGCAAGGGCGTTGGAGTCGTCGATCCCAAGCCCGAGAATAATACCGATTCAACCACCGCCGCCGCGAACACGCGGCCCGCCGCCCCGTTGCAGCGATTCAATGAACATTTGGCCAGCCTGTTCGAATTCGGCGTCGTGGTCATCATTGGCATCATGTTCGCCGTCGTGCGCATTCCACTCGACGCGGTAATCATCATCCTGACGGTGTTCCTCGTCGTTCGACCTGCAGCGGTCATGCTGGCATTGAGGCACGATCCGCTCGCGCCAGGACAGACCGCGCTGGCGTCGTGGTTTGGCATCCGGGGCGTCGGCTCGCTCTACTATGTGATGTACGCGATCAACCACGGCGTGGACGATCAGGACGCACAGCGGCTGCTGGGGATCACCGTTGCGGTGATCGTGGCCTCGATCGTGCTCCACGGCATCTCGGTGACGCCCCTGATGGCACTATATGAACGGCGCAAGACACGACGCCCTGCACCTTCCTGAATGGCGAGCGGAATCTTGAGTGATCTTGTCGTGCTTCGGCCGGAGGGCCTCTACTGTCCGCCCGGTGATTTTTACATTGATCCATGGGCTGCGGTCGATCATGCCGTGATCACCCATGCGCACGCGGATCACGCGCGCCGCGGCCATGCGCACTACCTTGCGGCAGAACCCGCAGGCGGTGTGCTGCGCGCGCGCCTTGGCGCGGTCGACCTGCGGACCCTGCCTTACGGCGCCGTCGTGGAACACGATGGCGTACGGATCAGTTTCCATCCTGCCGGACACGTCCTGGGCTCTGCCCAGGTTCGCCTCGAGTATCGTGGCGAGGTCTGGGTGGCGTCCGGCGACTACTACGTTGCGGGGGACTACGACGATCCGCGCGAATACAACGCCACGTGCACGCCGTTCGAGCCGGTCCGCTGTCACTGCTTCATTACCGAATCAACGTTCGGACTGCCGATCTATCGCTGGCGGCCACAAGCGGAGGTGTTTGCGGACATCAATACCTGGTGGCGCGGCAACGCGGCGAATGGCCGCGCCAGCTTGGTCATGGCCTACAGCTTCGGCAAGGCGCAGCGGATTTTGTTGGGGGTCGATCCGTCCATCGGTCCCATCGTGGTGCATGGCGCGGTCGAACCACTCAACCGCGCCTACCGGGACGCGGGAGTCGCCCTTCCCTCCACGTCGATCGCGACCGGGATCGACGACAAATCGATGCTGCAGCGTGCCCTTATCGTGGCGCCACCGTCAGTGCAAGGGTCACCGTGGACGCGGCGCTTCGGCGACTACAGCGATGCCTTTGCCAGTGGCTGGATGCAGTTGCGGGGCGCACGGCGCCGTCGCGCCGTCGATCGCGGATTTGTCTTGAGCGACCATGCCGATTGGCCGGGCCTGCAACGAGCCATCGCGGCCACGGGCGCGCATCGGGTCATCGTCACGCATGGCTACGAGGCCGTGATGGTGCGCTGGCTCGCTCAGCATGGTCTTCAATCCGGATCATTTGAGACGGCCTATGGCACGGAGGAAGTGGATGACGAGGCAATCGCACCCGCGCCTCCAGAAGGCGCATCCGAAATGAGCGCTTCCGGCAGTTCGTCGTGAAGCGTTTTGCGCAACTGTTCGCGTCGCTGGATGCGACGACCGCCACGCGCGCCAAGGTGGAGGCGTTAAAGCGCTACTTTGCAGAAGCCCCGCCGCGCGACGCTGCATGGGCCGCCTACTTCCTGGCCGGCGGCAAGCCCCGCCAGGTTGTCCCCACCCGCGTGCTGCGCGACCTTGCCTGCCAGCAGGCGGGCATCGAGGATTGGCTCTTCGATGCCGCCTATCAGGCGGCCGGAGATCTCGCGGAGACCATTGCCTACATCCTGCCCTCTCCGGCGTTCGTGTCGGACGTGGGACTCGCCGACTGGATCGAAACCCGGCTGCAACCGCTACGCAGCATGGCGCCGGACCAGCAGACAACGTTGATCGCCGAATGGTGGAGCACGCTGGAGTCTCCCTCGCGATTCCTGCTGACCAAGTTGATCGGGGGTGGCTTTCGCGTCGGCGTCAGCAAGCTGCTCGTGCAACGCGCATTGGCGGAAATGGCGGGAATCGATGCCAAGCTGGTCGCGCAACGAATGATGGGCTACACCGACGCCCACACGCCGCCGACCGCCGAACGCTATGCCTTCCTCACGGCCGCGTCTGCCATGGCGGGTGGTGACCGGGGCCAGCCCTATCCCTTCTTCCTCGCCCATCCACTCGCTGCCAGTGTGACCGACCTCGACGCCGCGCTCGGTCCACCTTCGGACTGGATCGTCGAATGGAAGTACGACGGCATCCGTGCCCAGGTCGTACGACGCGACGGCCAGACCTGGATCTGGTCACGCGGCGAAGAGCTCGTGTCCGAGCAGTTCCCCGAGCTGGTCGAGGCTGCCGCGGCGTTACCTTCGGGAACGGTGCTCGACGGCGAGATCGTGGTATGGATCGACCAGGCCGTAGCGCCATTCACGCTGCTGCAAAGGCGCCTCGGCCGCAAGACGTTGACACCGCGAATACTCGCCGAGGTACCCGCTACGCTGATCGCCTACGACATCCTCGAGCGTGATGGCATCGACGTCCGCGAGTCACCGCAAGCACAGCGTCGCGCGATGCTTGGGGCGCTCGCCGCGGTAACGCCCGGGCTGCTCGTATCACCGGTCGTGACAGCGCCGGACTGGGACAGCCTCGCACAATTGCGCCGTGAATCGCGCGCCCGCGGCGTCGAAGGGTTCATGTTGAAGCATCGCGACGCGCGCTACGGCGTCGGACGCCGAAAGCAGGACGGGAATGGGGGAGCCACGTGGTGGAAGTGGAAGGTGGATCCATTCACCGTCGACGCGGTCCTGATCTATGCACAGGCGGGCCACGGGCGGCGCGCCGGCCTCTACACCGACTACACCTTCGCCGTTTGGAATCGAGTACCAGTCGATGCGGTGGAAGTGCAGGCCATTGTCGATGCGATCGCAAAGCGCGAGCCGACGGCGCAATTCGGCCTGCAACTGGTACCGTTCGCGAAAGCCTATGGCGGCCTGACCGACGACGAGTTCAAGTCGGTCGATCGCGTGATCCGCCGCAGCACACTGGAGAAGTTCGGCCCCGTACGCCGTGTCATCCCGAGCATGGTGTTCGAATTGGGATTCGAGGGGATCAACCGAAGCGGCCGGCACAAGAGCGGATTGGCAGTGCGATTCCCGCGGATGCTGCGCATTCGCGACGACAAACCCCTGCATGAAGCCGATACGCTGCCGTCGCTGGAGGCCCTGCTATCTCCTCAGTACCAGTCCCGGTGAGCGGCCCTGGGGTGCTGAATCAATTCAGCGCATCACGGTTGGACGGGGTTGTCCACCGATGTCCAGCGTGCCGTGTTCACCAAGGTCCGTGGGCGGCGTACCGGTGAACGCCGCCTTGGCCATCTTGAAGAACTGCACCATCTCGCTCTCTTGCACGTTCCAGTACTCTGCCTGTGCGGCCATGATCTCGATCAGCACCAAATCCTCGTCGTCTACGCCGCCAGGAAACCAGGCCTTGGCCAGCGGCGACCAGAGTTCCTTGATTAGCGCGCGATCGTTCGAGATCACCGCGCGGCCTGCGATGGAGACATAGAAGTCTTCGTCGGGGTCCGCCACGCCGATGTTGACGTCGGGACGCGCCTTCAGCCCCTGTACCAGAGGCGATGACGAGGAAGCAAAGAACAGTACGGTACCTGGTTCGTCAATGCGCTGGATCGTCATCGGACGGCTCGCCAGAGAGCCATCCGCAGCCGACGTCGTCAGCAAGACAAAACGCGTGGCCTGCACCTTTTTCCATAGGTCGGATGGTTCAACGATTTCGGGTGTGGACATAGGTTGCCTCGGTCGATGTTCGAAATGCAGCGGAAAAAGGGGTGGCAATCAGGAACGTCGGCGCAGAGCCCGCCACAAGGAGGCGGCCTGCGGCAACGTGATGATGCGAGCCACGGCAGTCGCCGTGGTTAGAAGGGAAGCCCATCGAGCAGGTGACGAGCGGACGCTCGCGGCCACGGGCATTCGGGTAAAAGTCCGAGCAGATGACCCCTTCCGTAGCGACAGGAGCAGGACTACGGCACCCAGCACGCCAAGCGCCAACGGCGCCCATGTTGCCTTGCGCGTCACGGCCGCCCCGAGTTCATTCCAATCGCGCTGGATTCGCAGGCGACCGGCGGCGAGCCGTTGCTCAACTCGGGCGACGTCCGCCTCATGTTCTTCGCGATTCACG
>JBBQEY010000057.1:0-15635 GCA_038321425.1 Burkholderiales bacterium
TGGACGACCTTCGTGCTGCGCACTCCGGTATTCGCGCTTGGGGCGGCCCGGCGCGCTCATAGCCTTTTGGCCATCCGCTCTTCAAGATAGTGGATGGAGGTGCCGCCGCGCAGGAACTTGTCGTCCTGCATCAGTTCCTGGTGCAGCGGGATGTTGGTCTTGATCCCCTCGACGACCATTTCGGACAGTGCGATGCGCATCCGCGCCAGCGCCTGGTCGCGCGTGTCGCCGTACGCGATCACCTTGCCGATCATCGAATCGTAATAGGGCGGCACGAAATAGTTGGTGTACGCATGTGAATCCACACGGATGCCCGGGCCACCCGGCGGATGCCACGACGTAATGCGTCCCGGCGACGGGACGAAGGTGACCGGATCTTCAGCGTTGATCCGGCACTCGATCGCATGCCCGCGCCTGACGATGTCGCGCTGGCGGAACTGGAGCTTGCGCCCTGCGGCCACCAGAATCTGCTGCTGCACGATGTCAATGCCGGTGATCATTTCCGTGACCGGATGCTCGACCTGAACGCGCGTGTTCATCTCGATGAAGAAGAACTGGTCGTCTTCATACAGGAACTCGAAGGTGCCGGCGCCGCGATAGCCGATGCGGCGGCACGCGTCGGCGCAACGCTCGCTGATGCGCGTCAGCGCGCGCTGGTTGATGCCGGGGGCGGGCGCTTCCTCGATGATCTTCTGATGCCGCCGCTGCATCGAGCAGTCGCGCTCGAAGAGATACACGGCATTCTTGAACTGGTCGGCCAGCACCTGGATCTCGATATGGCGCGGGCTGGTCAGGAATTTTTCCATGTACAGCATCGGATTGCCGAAGGCCGACTGCGCTTCCGCACGCGTCAGCGTCACTGCAGGCAGCAGCGCAGCCTCCGTGTGCACGACACGCATGCCACGGCCGCCACCGCCTCCGGCCGCCTTGATGATCACCGGATAGCCGACGGCGCGCGCAATGCGCACGACTTCCTTCGGGTCCTCAGGCAGCGAGCCTTCCGAACCCGGCACGCACGGCACACCGGCCTTCAGCATGGCCGCCTTCGCGCTGACCTTGTCGCCCATCAGGCGAATGGTTTCGGGACGCGGGCCGATGAACACGAAGCCCGATTTCTCCACCTTGTCGGCGAAGTCGGCGTTATCCGAGAGAAAGCCGTAACCGGGATGGATCGCCTGCGCGTCGGTCACTTCCGCTGCGGCGATGATCGCGGGCACATGCAGGTAGCTTTGCGCCGACGGCGCGGGGCCGATGCACACCGATTCGTCGGCCAGCCGCACGTACTTGGCGTCGCGGTCGGCTTCTGAATGCACGACCACGGTCTTGATGCCCATCTCGCGGCACGCGCGCTGGATACGCAGGGCGATCTCGCCGCGATTGGCGATCAGGACCTTGTCGAAGAGTTTGTCGGTGCCCTTGGCGGCCGACGCATTGGTGAGCGCCACGCGAGCCGGTCAGCCGATCACGAATAGCGGCTGGCCGAATTCGACCGGCTGGCCGTTCTCGCCCGGGATGGCCTTGATCACGCCGGCCTTGTCCGCCTCGATCTCGTTCATCAGCTTCATCGCCTCGATGATGCACAGCGTGGCGCCTTCGGTGACGGTATCGCCCACCTCGACGAAGGGCTTCGACCCCGGCGTGGCGGAGCGATAGAAGGTGCCGACCATCGGGGACTTGACCACGTGGCCTTCCGCGACCGGTGGCGGCGCCTCGACGGCCGGCGCGGCCGCGTGCCCGGCCAACGAAGCCGCAGCAACTGGTCCGGCCTGCGTCACGGTCGAGGTGGCGGGCGCGGCAACTGCGGGAAGCGCGCGGGTGATCCGGACGCGCTCTTCGCCTTCCTGGATTTCGAGCTCGGCAATGCCGGAGGTCTCGACCAGTTCGATCAGGGTCTTCAGTTTGCGCAGATCCATGGTACGTCAGCCCTCCAGCCGGGTGACGGCATAGGCCAGCGCGAACTCGTAGCCGCGCGGGCCCAGGCCGACGATCGTGCCGACGGCCTTGTCGGAAAAGTACGAGTGATGGCGAAATGCTTCCCGCGCATGCACGTTGGTCAGGTGAATCTCGATGAACGGGATATCAACGCCGGCCAGCGCATCGCGCAGCGCGACGCTGGTGTGGGTGAGCGCACCGGGGTTGATGATGATGAAGCGAACGCCCTCCGTGCGGGCCGCGTGCACGCGGTCGACCAGTGCGCCTTCGTGGTTGCTCTGGAACGTGGCGACCGTCACGCCGGCGGCCTTGCCCTGCGCCACCAGCCGCGCGTTCACATCGGGCAGCGTGTCGTGCCCGTAGATCCCGGGTTCGCGGGTGCCGAGCAGGTTGAGGTTCGGACCGTTCAAGACCAGCACAGTGTCGCCGCTGGACGACCTGCCGGATTGCGTGGCCGCCGACTTGCGCGTGGCCGTCTTGCGGGGAGAAGTGGCCATGTGCCGCCGTCGCCTCATCTCAGTCATCAAATGAGGCCGGAGTTTGCCGGAGTTAGCCGACGTTTGTCCAGCATAACGTCACAATGCAGAAATTTTTATAACAACTGCTTGACAATGGACTCGAGTTTGTCGGGTTTCAGCAGGCCGAGCTGCGTGTGGACAATGGCCCCTTTGCGATCGACGATCACCGTGAATGGAAGTGCCATCAGTTTGTTACCGAGCGTCTTCGACAATTCCATGGCGCCGAAGCCACCCACCAGCGACGGATAGTTGAGACCGATTTCCTTCTCGAATTGCGCGACTTTATCGGCCTGATCGACGGCAATGCCGACAAATTGCAGACCTTTGCCACCGAATTCCTTCTGCGCCTTGATGAACTCCGGCATCTCCTCGCGGCAAGGCGCGCACCATGTGGCCCAGAAATTCACGACCAGCACCTTGCCCTTCCACTGGTCCATCCGCTGCTCCTTGCCGGCGGGATCGGGCAACGCCAGCCCCATCAGTCCGGTGGCAGCTTCAGGCGCCGGGGACTCGGTGCGCTGTTCCTGCCCGAAGTAAAGCCCAGCCCCCAGCGCGGCCAGCGCGGCACTGACGATCAGAACCCAACGTGCAGTATTACCCATGGATAAACCGCTTTAACGAGAGTGTGTACTTACACGTAAACCACGACATAAATGGCGGCGCGACGCCGGCGAATTCGCCGAACGCGGTCGGACGCAGACCAGGCCGCACTAGTTGAACCAGCGCTTCTTGTGCGGATTGGCCTCCACCAGCGGACCGGGGCCTTTGCCCGCGGCCGGCATCACGATGGTGACCTTCTGTACGTTGGGCGGATAGCACACCCCTTGGTCGGCGCACCCCTGCGACTCGGCGGCCACCACCACCGCTTGGCCCGGACCGGTGCCCGTCATGGCCAGCCTGACCACGACGCCCTCGCGGAACGTCTCGACCTTGCCAAAGAACTGATCCTCCTTCATTTTGCCGGCCGGTAACTGCGGCGCGGCCAGCGCGGCGGCGTCCGGCGTCACGGCGAAGCGCATCTTGTCGCGATAGAGGTAGTACCCGTCGGCCACCGCGAAGCGGGCTTCTATCGTCCGCTCGTCGAGCGCCCGCGCCGAGAACCGGAAGGCTTCCTCCGGCGGCAGCAGCTTGGGGTCAGCCGCCGCGGCACCGAGCGGCACGGCCAGCAACAGAGCGACCAGCAGCTGGTGGCACGCGCGCGACACCGACGCTCGCGTCGTGGCGCGACCCGTTTCGATTTGGCGATGCCAGTGATACATTGTGCTCATCATGCGCTTCCTGATCCTTCTCATGTTACTGGGTTTGCCGGTCGCGGACCTCTACATCACCTCCCGCGTGGCCCGCTGGACCGGCGTGCCGCTTTGGATCTTGCTGACGGGATCGTTCCTGGCCGGACTGCTGCTGCTGCGCAACGAGCGCAATGCGTTTCGCGTGCGGACCGTCGCCGCGCTGCATGGCGAACAATCGGTGTTGCGCGGGCTCCTCGACAGCGGGCGCAAGGTGCTGGCCGCGTTCCTGCTGATCCTGCCGGGCATCGTCACCGATGTGGTCGCCCTGATGTTGCTGGCCTTACCGCTCAACGTCGGTCGCGGCCTCGGGCCCCAACCGGTCGCGGCCGGTCGCCGCGGCGGCTACGAAGCGCTGGACGGCGATTACCGGCGCATCGAGTAGAGACAGCGTGGCACGCCGCGCAGTTCAGCGCATCCGATCAGCGATCGTTTGTTGCGCACTGGCGGCATGACGGTACGCCCAGATCATCATCACCAGTCCCGCGCCGAACATCGGCAGCGACAGCCACTGGCCCATCGTGTAGCCACCGGCCAGCAGGCCCAGGAAATTGTCCGGCTCACGCGCGAATTCCGCCGTGAAGCGAAACGCGGCGTACCCCATCAGGAACAGCCCCGAGACCGCGCCACGTGGCCGTGTCCGGCTGCCGTACCACCACAGCACAACGAACAACGCGACCCCCTCCAGCGCGAACTGATAGAGCTGCGACGGATGGCGCGGCATCGCGTCCACCTGCGGGAACACCATCGCCCACGGCCCGCTCGTGACGCGACCGACCAGCTCGCCATTGATGAAGTTACCGAGGCGCCCGGCGGCCAGCCCCAGCGGCACCAGCGGCGCCACGAAATCGGTGACATCGAGCCAGCGCTTGTCCCGCTGGCGCGCGAAGAGCCATAGCGCCACCAGGACACCCAGCAGTCCGCCGTGGAAACTCATGCCGCCCGACCAGACCTGAAGGATCTCGAGTGGATGCGCGAGGTAGTAGGCAGGCTTGTAGAACAGCACGTAACCAAGGCGCCCGCCCAGGATGACCCCGAAGACGCCATAGAAAAGCATGTCGTCCACGTCACGCGGGTGCCAGCCCGTCAGCAGGTTGCGCCGCGCGCGGACCTTGCCCAGGATCAGGAACAGCGCGAAGGCGGCGACATACATGAGCCCATACCAGCGCACGGCCAGCGGGCCCACCTGCAAGGCAATCGGGTCGAACTGGGGGTGGACGAACATGGGGAGCGGGGCGCCGGGGGAAGAGGGAACGCCAGGAGGGCGTGCGCGCGTGCGCTAGAATCCTCGTCAATTATACAAACCGTGCGTCCGTGCGGTTCAAAACGAGGAAACCCCATGCCGTTCAACCGCCGTTCGCGGCTCATCACCCAAGGCATTGCCCGCTCCCCCAACCGCGCGATGCTGCGCGCCGTCGGCTTCGGCGACGGCGACTTCGAGAAGCCCATCGTGGGCGTGGCCAACGGCCACAGCACGATGAACCCGTGCAATGCCGGCATCCAGCCGCTGGTCGATCGCGCGATGGACGGCCTGCGCGCCGCCGGCGCGATGCCGCAGGTGTTCGGCGTGCCTACCGTGACCGACGGCATCGGCATGGGCACGGAAGGCATGAAGTATTCGCTGGTGTCGCGCGAAGTGATCGCCGACGCGATCGAGACCTCCGTCAACGGCCAGTGCATGGACGGCGTGCTGGTCGTAGGCGGCTGCGACAAGAACATGCCCGCGGGCATGATGGCGATGGCACGGATGAACGTGCCCGGGATCTACGTGTACGCAGGCACGATCAAGCCCGGCAAGTGGAAGGGCGAGACGCTGACCATCGTGTCGCCGTTCGAAGCCGTCGGCAAGTTCACGCAAGGCAAGATGTCGCAGGAAGACTATGACGGCATCGAGAAGAACGCGTGCCCGTCGGTGGGCGCGTGCGGTGGCATGTACACCGCGAACACAATGTCGTCGTCGTTCGAGGCGTTGGGCATGAGCCTGCTGGGCTCGTCCCAGATGGCCTCGCCCGATGCCGAAAAGGCGGACTCCGCCGAACAATCGGCGGCGGTACTCGTCGAAGCGATCAAGAAGGATCTGAAGCCCCGGGACATCATCACCCGCAAGTCGATCGAGAATGCGATCGCGCTGGTGATGGCCACCGGAGGCTCCACCAATGCGGTGCTGCACTATCTCGCCATTGCGTCGGCGGCCGAAGTCCCATGGACCATCGACGACTTCGAGCACGTCCGGCAGAAGGTGCCGGTGCTGTGCGACCTGAAGCCGTCCGGCCGTTTCGTCGCCGTGGATTTCCACAAGGCCGGTGGCGTGCCGCAGGTGCTGAAGATCCTGCTCGAAGCTGGCCTGCTGCATGGCGACTGCGTCACGATCACCGGGCGCACGATGGCGGAGGAGCTGGCCCACGTTCCCGCCACGCCGCGCGCCGACCAGGAAGTGATCCGCGGAATCGACAACCCGATGTATGCGCACGGCCACCTGGCCATACTGCGCGGCAATCTCTCGCCTGAAGGCTGCGTGGCCAAGATCACCGGCCTCAAGAATCCTTCCATCACCGGCCCGGCGCGCGTGTTCGACTCCGAACCGGAAGTGATGAACGCGATCATGGCCAACCAGATCAAGGCCGGCGACGTCGTCGTGATCCGCTACGAAGGTCCGAAGGGCGGCCCCGGCATGCAGGAAATGCTCGCCCCCACTGCCGCGCTGATCGGGCAGGGCCTCGGCGAATCGGTGGGGCTCATCACCGATGGCCGCTTCTCCGGTGGTACCTGGGGCATGGTGGTCGGCCACGTCGCGCCCGAAGCCTTCGAAGGCGGCACCATCGCGCTGGTGCAGGAAGGCGATTCGATCACCATCGATGCGCACCAGCTCCTGGTCCAGCTCAACGTACCGGACGACGAGCTCGCGCGCCGTCGCGCGGCGTGGCGTCAACCCGCCCCGCGCTACACCCGCGGCCTGCTGGCCAAGTATGTGCGTCTCGTCTCCACCGCCAGCAAAGGCGCGATCACCGATGGCTGACAATTTTCGATTCCGCATGGGCGCCGCGATCGGGCTGGTGGCGTTCGTCACCGGTTGCGTGACGCCGTCAACGACCCCGACGGCCGCCGCGCCTGAACCTGTGCCGCCCCCGGCCACCGGCACACGTGTCGCGCTGGTCAACGCCGGGTTCGAGTCGACCGTGCCCGGCGTACGCGGCGATCCGGAGGGCTGGTTCTCGTTCCAGCACGCGGGTCCGCTGTCGTACAAATACACGGCGGACACCGCGCAGAAGAAAAGTGGGGAGCGTAGCCTGCGCATCGACAACATCGGCCCGGAAATCTATGGCGCCGTGGCGCAGGGTGTCGACGCGCGGCCGCACAAAGGCAAGGTGGCGAAGTTGTCGGGCTGGGTGAAGACCATCGACGCCAACGACAACGGCGTGGTGCTCACGCTGCTGGCAACCCAGAGCGGCTCGACGATGGCGCAGAACTTCATGCTCGACGCGCCGATCAAGGGCACCACCGACTGGAAGCACTACACGATCACGCTACCGGTCCCGCCGGCCGCCGATCGCGTCGAGGTGGGCATGATGTTGCGCGGCAAGGGCACGGTGTGGCTCGATGACGTCGAGCTCGAGATCGTCCTGCCCTGAATGCGGGAGGCGGCGTGCCGAAGGAAGCCCTGACGCTGTATTGGGTCTGCCTGGCGGGCGCGATCACGCTGGAGGTTGCCGGCACGATTTCGATGAAACTGTCGCAGGGGTTCACGCGCACGACGCCGTCGATCCTGCTGTTCGTGTTCTACATCGCCTCCTTCGCGTTGATGACGGTGGCGGTCAAGCGCATCGATGTGAGCGTGTCCTACGCGATCTGGTCCGGCGTGGGAACTACGGCGATCGCCTTGATCGGCGTATTCTGGTTTCGCGAGACGCTCACCACCATGCAGGTCGCAAGCATCGTCCTGATCGTGGTCGGCGTGATCGGGTTGCGCGTGGGCGCGTGAATGCGGATGTTCGACGAAGGATTCATCATGGATCGACGCACCTTCCTGGCCGCTTCCTCGGCGGCGGCATTGTCGGCATGCGTGAGCGTGGGCGGTACCGCAGGATCGCCGGTGCCCGCGCCGGTCTTCCGCGTGGGCGACCGCTGGGTGTACAACGCTCGCGACGGGTTCCGCGTCCCGGTCACGTGGGTCGAGACGCACGAGGTGATGGCGGTCGCGCCCGGCGAGATTGAAATTCGCGTCACGTTGCGGGGCGAGACGGTCAACACCGTGCGCACCGAGCGTCTGCTGTCGCCGGGCGTAGTCGCGGCCGGCGCGGTGTTCAACAACGACGAGACGCGCGAGTTCACGCCGCCGCTCGAGCGCTACCGCTTTCCGCTCACCTTCGGCGAGACGTGGACGCAGAATATGAGCAACGCCGTCAGTCCGCTCAACGGCCAGCGGCCGACGATCACCCGCTTCGTCCGCGTGGGCGGCTTCGAGAAGGTCACTACGTCCGCCGGCACCTTCGACGCCGTGCTGATGCGCACGATCATGAGCGTGGACGACAACAACCCGTTCCGCTGGCCCTTCCAGTGCAACTACGAGACGTGGTTTGCACCGAGCGTAGGGGCCATGGTGCGCGAGTTCAAGATGGCCACCTATCGTGAGCGTGGCGACGGTCGCGATGCCATCGACATCCGCGCGCAGAACATGACGGTGGAGTTGGCGTCCTACCGGCGCGGCGCGTAGCGCCCGTCAGAGGCCGAGGCGCTGCCAGATCGTCGTGGTGAGCGACGCCGTGTTCAGCGTGTAGAAGTGCAGGCCGGGCGCGCCGCCCTCGACCAGGTCCGCGCATAAGTCGGTGACGACGTCGAGGCCGAACGCGCGGACCGACGCATTGTCGTCGCCGTAGCTCTCGAGCTTGCGCCGGATCCAGCGCGGGATTTCCGCGCCACACGCGTCAGAGAAGCGCGCCAGCCGGTGGGAGCTGGCGATGGGCATGATGCCCGGCACGATCGGCAGGTCGAGCCCGCGCGCCTGGCACGCGTCGATGAAATTCCAGTACGCGTCGGCGTTGTAGAAATACTGGGTGATCGCGGAGTTGGCACCGGCCGCCACCTTGCGTTCGAAGTGCGCGAGATCGTCCTGCGGGCTGCGCGCCTGCGGGTGGTACTCCGGGTACGCCGCCACGTCGATGTGAAACCAGTCGCCCGTCTCCTCGCGGATAAAGGCGACGAGATCGCTGGCATAGCGGAACTCGCCCGCTTCCGCCATGCCCGAAGGTAGGTCGCCACGCAGCGCCACGACATGCCGGATGCCATGGCTCCGATACTCGGCCAGCACCTCGCGCAACGACTCGCGCGTGCCGCCGATGCAGGACAGGTGCGGCGCGGCCGCCAGCCCGTCGCCACGGATCTCGAGTACCGTCGACAGCGTGCCTTCGCGCGTGGAACCGCCGGCGCCGAACGTGACGGAGCAGAAGGCGGGACGCAACTGCGCCAGTTGCGTGCGCGCCGCCCGCAACTTCGCCACGCCCTCCGGCGTCTTCGGCGGAAAGAATTCGAAGCTGTACGCGTGTTCCATGGCGGCCATGTGGCAGGTGTCAGTCCTTCTTCGGCATCAGCAGCGATGCCAGCGCCCACGAGATGATGCTGTAGACGATGGCGCCGAACACGCCCGACCAGAACCCGTCGACATGGAACCCCGGCAGGAACGAGCCGACGGCCCAGAACAGGAGACCGTTGATCACGAAGATGAAGAGGCCGAGTGTGAGCAGCGTGACGGGCAGCGTCAGGATGACCAGGATCGGCCGGATCAGCGTGTTGATGAGGCCCAGCACCACCGCGACGATCAGCGCGGTCATGAAGGAATCTACCGAGATGGAACGGAAGATGTAAGGCAGCGCGATCAGCGCGATGGCGTTGATGAGCCAGGTGATGACGAGACGCATGGGTGGGTCCTAGGTTGCTACCTCCCTGTAGGCGAGGCTTTTAGCCTCGCTGGCAGGGCGTTCGTGAGGGTAGCGCCCTGTAGGCGAGGTTTCAGCCTCGCTGGCTGGGCGTTCGTGAGGGTAGCGCCCTGTAGGCGAGGCTTTTAGCCTCGCTGGCAGGGCGTTCGTGAGGGTAGCGCCCTGTAGGCGAGGCTTTTAGCCTCGCTGGCTGGGCGTTCGTGAGGGTAGCGCCCTGTAGGCGAGGCTTTTAGCCTCGCTGGCTGGGCGTTCGTGAGGGTAGCGCGAGGCTGAAGCCTCGCCTGGGGGATCATCCGCCATATCAATACCGGTACGAATCCGGCTTGAACGGACCATCCTTGCGCACGCCGATGTACGTGGCCTGCTTGTCGGACAGCGGCGTCAGCATCGCGCCCAGCTTCGACAGCTGCAGCCGCGCCACCTTCTCGTCGAGATGCTTCGGCAGCACGTACACGCCCACCGGGTATTGCTTGCCGCCGGTGCGCGCATCGGCCCACAGCTCGATCTGTGCCATCACTTGGTTGGCGAAAGACGAGCTCATCACGTACGACGGGTGGCCCGTGCCGCAGCCAAGGTTCACGAGACGCCCTTCGGCCAGCAGGATGATCCGCTTGCCGTCGGGGAAGATGATGTGGTCCACCTGCGGCTTGATGTTCTCCCAGGTGCACGCCTCGAGCGCCGCCACCTCGATCTCGTTGTCGAAGTGGCCGATGTTGCAGACGATGGCCTGGTTCTTCATCTTCTTCATGTGCTCGAAGGTGATGATGTCGATGTTGCCCGTGGCGGTGACGAAGATGTCGGCCTTGTCCGCGGCGTAGTCCATCGTGACGACGCGGTAGCCTTCCATCGCGGCCTGCAGCGCGCAGATGGGATCGATTTCGGTGATCCACACCTGGGCGGACAGCGCGCGCAGCGCCTGCGCGGAGCCCTTGCCTACGTCGCCGTATCCGGCCACCACCGCCACCTTGCCGGCGATCATCACATCGGTGGCGCGCTTGATGCCGTCCACCAGCGACTCGCGGCAACCGTAAAGGTTGTCGAACTTGCTCTTGGTGACCGAATCGTTGACGTTGATGGCGGGGAAGGCGAGCTTTCCTTCATTGTGCATCGTGTAGAGGCGCTTCACGCCCGTCGTGGTCTCCTCGGTCACGCCCTTGATGCCGGCCTTGATGCGCGAGTAGAACTTGGGGTCCTGGGCCAGCTTCTTCTTGATCGAAGCGAAGAGCGCGACCTCTTCCTCGTTGGTGCCGTGCGCAATCAGCGACGGATTCGATTCCGCTTGCGTGCCGAGGTGCACCAACAGCGTGGCGTCGCCCCCATCGTCGAGGATCATGTTGGGGCCTTCTCCATTACCCCAGTCGAAAATCCGGTGGGTGAAGTCCCAGTACTCGTCGAGCGATTCACCCTTGAACGCGAACACCGGGGTGCCGTAGGCCGCGATGGCCGCGGCGGCGTGATCCTGCGTCGAGTAGATGTTGCACGAGGCCCAGCGCACCTCGGCACCCAGCGCCTGCAGCGTTTCGATCAGCACGGCGGTCTGGATCGTCATGTGCAGCGAGCCCGCAACGCGCGCGCCGCGCAGCGGGTGCATCGGCGCGAATTCCTCGCGGATGGCCATCAGGCCGGGCATTTCCGTTTCCGCAATCGCAATTTCCTTGCGGCCCCAGGCGGCGAGGCCTAAGTCGGCGACGTGGAAGTCGTTGAAGTTCTTGGTGTCGTTGGCAGCGTTCATCGGTCACTCCTTGGCGAGCGACTCCGACGCGGGGACCTTGGACGGTGGGAAAGCGTCTCGTCAGCCCGCGCGGGGTCGCGGTTCAACGAGCGCAGTTGCGGATGGTGATTCCCCGAGCCTGGCAGGTGCCGCGTGACGCGGCCGACTGTTGCAACGCTCCTCGGGAGCCCGGATTTTACCCCAATTCCTGGCGGCTGCAGTTCGTCAAAATCCGGGGCCGGAATCCTGGGGGCGCCGGTCACTCGCCCGCGGGCGTGGAAGCGAAGAGCGCGTTGGTAAGGCTCGACTCGCGCTTGTAGAAGCCTTCCGTGTGGAAGGTCTCGGGCAGCTTGAAGTGCTCGTAGTCGAGGTGGTGCAGAAATTCGTGAACCAGAGTGCGCAGGAACGACTTGAACGCGACGACCTGCTTCTTCTGCGCGGTGCGCATCCACACCGATATGCGCGCGACGGGAATTTCCTCGTCGGGCTCGTAGAGTCCGTGCAGCTCTCCTTCGACGTCGCAGGGTCGCACCGCCAGCACCTTCACATCCACCTGCGGCACGATGAACCCCGCGACCAGGGCATCGATCAGCGCCTGTGCGTCTTTCTGGATCGTGGGCCGATGACCTCTCAACAGTCCGTCGCGAATTCCGATCACGCGGTCGCCGAGGTTGAGTCCCGGTGGCAACTCCAGCGTGGCGATTGCGTCGCTCTGCCGGTAGATCTCCTTGCGCGCCGGCGACAGCATCCCGTAGTAGGCAAAGACCATGACGGGATTATGGCACCCGGAACCTCATAAATTACAAGGCCGCCCCAAGGCGGCCTCGCACAACCAAAACGGAAGAGGAATTACATCTTCTTGATTTTCTCCAGCATCTTGAAGATACCCTTCGGCGCGCCGACGAACATGCGCTTGAAGGTCTTGGGCAGGCAACGACGCTCAAGCGTGTTGCGGCGGGTGCGGGAACGTTCGGCCATGGTTGATCCTTGTCTGGTAGGTCGCGGAACTGGCGTCAGCGCGCCGGTACCCGCGAAAACCATCGATTTTACATGAACTTGGCGCAGGCCGCCACTACCGGCCTGGCCGGAGGATCAGAGAATCCCGAAGAAGTCTTCCGGGGTGACGATGACGACGTAGCGCACCGTGCGCTCGGTGGCGACCGATTGTCCGGGCGGGGCCACATAGGCAAACTCGACCACTGTCGTGCCGGGCGCCTTGGCGCGGAACCGGAACATGGTGGTTTCTGCCACGCCCATGATCGACGGGGGCTTCGGGTTGACGGTGACGTCAGGGCCGCCGATGAAAGCCAGTCCGGGACCCGTGGTCTTCAGGATCCAGCCGAACCCGGCGCCCGGTACGGGCGGCAGGCTGACGACCATCGGCGCGCCGTTGCGAACGACCACCGCGCCGCCTTCCGCCAATGCCAGCACGCCTTCGCGTTCGAGCGTGGCGCAACCCGCCAGCAGTGTCAGTGCGGCAGCGGCGACAAGCGTATGCCGGATCGTCCTGTCGGTGCGGAGGCTCATGTCGTTCAATCCTTCACTGGCGTTGTTGTTGCACGATGCGCGATCGCGCGAAAAGCGTCAAGGCGCCACGTAGACGGTGTAGCGCACGGTCTTGACCGGTGCCACGTTCGCTTCCCAGGCGCGCTTGTAATCGAACCGCAGCGTAGTGGAGCCCGGCTGCTCAGCCTTGAAGCGGAACACGTTGACGCCTCCTCCCCCCGTATAACGTGATTCGCTGCTCTTGCTTACATAAATTGGATTGCCGATGGCGGACAGCACGGGCGCCACGGCGGCAGGACCCTGCCACTGGTAGCCGGTGGTGATGTTGGCGTCGAGGAGCACCTTCAGCTCACCACCACGCTTGATCGCGATGACGGTGCCGTCGGCGGCATTCTCGAGTTCGCCCTTTTCAACGGCGGGCGGAGCGGGCGGCGTCGTGGCGCACGCAGCCAGCAGCACTGCGACCGCAAGCGGCACGATTCGCGTGAGCATTTGCCTGATAGTGGATCGCATGGCGACTCCTACAGTCCCGCCGCCGCGCGCAGCGCCGCCGCGCGATCGATGTTTTCCCACGTGAACTCGGGCTCGTCGCGGCCGAAGTGGCCGTAGGCGGCGGTCTTGAGATAGATGGGGCGCAACAGGTCGAGCATGCGGATGATGCCCTTCGGTCGCAGGTCGAAGTTGGCAGTGACGAGTTCGGCGATCTTCTCGTCGGGGATCACGCCGGTGCCCTCGGTGTAGACGGTGACGTTCATCGGCTGCGCAACGCCGATCGCGTAGGCCACCTGCACCTGGCATTGCCGCGCCAGGCCGGCAGCGACGACATTCTTCGCGACATAGCGCGCGGCGTACGCGGCGGAGCGGTCGACCTTTGACGGATCCTTGCCTGAGAACGCGCCGCCGCCGTGCGGTGCGGCTCCGCCATACGTGTCGACGATGATCTTGCGGCCGGTGACACCGGCGTCGCCGTGCGGACCGCCGATCTCGAAGCGGCCGGTGGGATTCACCAGGAAGCGCGCGTTGGCGATCATCGCGGCAGGAAACACCGGCTTGATGATTTCCTCGATCACAGCCTCGGCCAGCTTGTCTTGGGCGTCGTTCATCGACGGATCGTGCTGGGTCGACAGCACCACGGCTTCCACCGCGACCGGCTTGCCGCCTTCGTAACGAACGGTGACCTGCGACTTCGCGTCGGGGCGCAGGAACGGCAGACGGCCGTCGCGGCGCACTTCGCTTTGCCGCTGCACCAGCCGGTGCGCGTAATAAATGGGAAATGGCATCAGCGACGGCGTCTCGTCGCACGCATAGCCGAACATCAGGCCCTGGTCGCCGGCACCCTGATTGAGATAATCGTCGGACGCGCGATCGACACCTTGCGCAATGTCGGGCGATTGCCGGCCGTAGCAGACCATCACCGCACAACCGTCCGCATCGAAGCGCAGCTGCGGGTCGTTGTAGCCGATCGCGCGAATCGTGTCGCGCGCCACGCGGGCGTAGTCGACGTTGGCCGTGGTGGTGATCTCGCCCGCCATCACGACGAGGCCGGTGGATACAAGCGTTTCCGCCGCAACCCGGCCCGTGGGGTCTTGCTCTAGAATCGCGTCGAGTACCGCATCGGAAATCTGGTCCGCGACCTTGTCCGGATGACCTTCCGACACCGATTCCGACGTGAACAGGAAATTGCTCATTACCACTCCTTGCCGCAACGTTATTCGCAAAGTCCCGGATTCTAGCAGTTTGCCCGGGCCGGCCCCGTGGGCTTCGCACCTATGGACATGCAGAAACGGAAGGTCCACATGAGTGGCCGGATTGTTGCCGCGTCGCCCGTGGCAATCCGCGATGCGGCCGCACGGCTGCGCGCGGGCGAACTTGTCGCGTTCCCCACGGAAACGGTCTACGGGCTGGGCGCGGATGCCGACAATGCCGACGCGGTGCGCGCCATCTTTGCGGCCAAGGGCCGGCCGGCCGATCATCCGGTCATCGTGCACGTGGCGAACGTTGCCGACATCGATGCGTGGGCGCGCGAAGTTCCGGCCGGCGCGCGCCGGCTTGCGGCGGCATTCTGGCCCGGGCCGCTGACGCTGATCCTGCCGCGCGCCACCCACGTGCTCGATGTCGTCACCGGCAGCCAGGACAGCGTGGGCGTGCGCGTGCCATCGCATCCCGTTGCGCGCGCGCTGATGCACGAGTTTGCGCGGCAAGGCGGACGCGGCATTGCTGCGCCGTCCGCCAATCGCTTCGGCCGCATCTCGCCCACCACTGCGGCGCATGTGGACGACGATCTCGGCGACCGCGTCGCGCTGATCGTCGATGGCGGACCGTGCGACGTGGGGATCGAAAGCACGATCATCGCGTTTCTCGATGCGGAAGTGATGCTGCTGCGGCCCGGCGGCACTGCACTCGACGCCATCACCCGCGTGCTGGGTCATGCTCCAAGCGCGCCGGACGCCGCCGCGCCACGTGCGTCCGGCACGCTGGTGTCGCACTACGCACCGCACACACCCGCGCGAACCGTGGCGGCTTCCGCGTTGGTCCACGCAATTAATGAGGCACGAAGTCCGGTGGCCGTGCTGGCGCATACGACACACGCCCCCGCCGGATTCACCGGGCGATGGCTTCGTGCGTCGCACGATCCGGTTGCCTACGCGCACGATCTCTACGCCAACCTACGCACGCTGGATGGCGCCAATGCCCGCGAGATCCTGATCGAGGCCGTGCCCACGACAGACGCGTGGCTCGCGATCGCCGACCG
>JBBQEY010000058.1:0-15484 GCA_038321425.1 Burkholderiales bacterium
TGATGCGCTGCGACAGCCAATCGCGCCAACCATAGTGGGCGCCGACGGGAACGTGGTTGCCGGTCACCATAGCCGGATCACCACGCCGAGCGTCAGCAGCAAGGAGATCACCAGCACCACGGCGGCGGATTGCCGTCCCGCTTGCAGGTTGACCCCGATATGCAGATCCATCAGCAGGTGCCTGATGCCGGCCAGGAAATGATGCAGGTAAGCCCACGCCAGCACGACCAGCACCAGCTTGCCGAACGGATGCGCGACCATTGCGCGCATCTGCGCCCACGCGTCGGCCGATACCAGCGCCCGCTGCACGGCCCACAACAACAGTGGGATACCGATGAGGAACAGCAGCGCGCCACTGACCCGGTGCAGGATCGACACGAACGCCGGCAACGGCAGCCGGATCGCCAGCAGGTTCAGGTAAACCGGACGGGGTCGAGCAGCGGGGCGTTCCAGCACGGCCATGGGGTCAGGAGAATTGGAAACGAGGCAAGGTTGGGCGGAAGTGGCGTTACGGCATGCAAAAGCTGCATTTGTTGCGGAGCACACAAATTATAGCCTTTCCAGCTGGCTCCCCGCCAGCCGCTGCATTGACAAACGCGGCTGTCATGGCACGGCTGCGCAGTACGTGTGCCGTCACGCCAACGTCACAAAAGCTCGTTGAGATAGTGGAAGGCCGACGTCGCGCACAGGCCGCGCCGCATCTCCACCGGGCGGTCGCCATAGGTCAGCGTGACGCGTTCCACCGCCAGCAACGGCGTGCCGATCGCAACGCCCAGCACGTCGGCCGTTGCGACATCGGCGGGCACGGCCCGGATCTTTTCCTGCGCCTGCAACATCCGCACGCCGAACTGCGACTCGAAGAACGCGTACATCGACCCGCGGTAGGCGTCGTAGCGCGCCTTAGAGAGGCCGCGGAAGAGCGCTGCGGGCAGCGTGATTTCGTCGAGGACGATCGGCGCACCGTCGTAGTCGAGCACCCGGCGCAACACGAGCACCGGATCGCCCACCTTCAGCGCCAGCACGCGCGCCACGTCGGCGCCCGCCTTCGTCCGCCGGACGTCCAGCAACCGACTGGTGGGCGCAATGTCCTTGCCGCCGTTGTGGCGAATCCGCAGGAACCGGAACAGCGACGCGCGCTCCTCGGTGTGCGTGGCAACGAACGTGCCCTTTCCCTGCCGGCGCACGACCAGATTGTCGGCCGCCAGCGCATTCACTGCCTTGCGCGCGGTGCCCTGCGACACGCCAAAACGCCGCGCCAGCTCGATTTCCGACGGAATGGCCTCTCCTGGCCGCCATTCGCGGGCATCGAGGCGGTCTTCCAGCAGCGCCTTGATCTGAAGGTACAGCGGCGCGAAGGAAGGAACGGCGGAGGTGGGAGTGTCGGCGGTCACGGCGGGTGGGTTGTCGGGCGATTATCGGCAGCCGCTGGCGGACTGTCCACACGTTATCTTATAGCATGCATAAGGTTGTCTTGTATAAGATACAAGACTCCATTGACAGCGGCCCGGGCCGGCGCCTAGAATGCCGCAACGCAGTCGGACGCGCCGCCCTGCCGGGCGCGCCCCGATGGAGGCGATGGCTGTTGCATCGCACCATCCACTTCGATAGCGCCCTCGACGGAACCGTCGCCGGCCCGGCCGGCATGCCTTGAACGCCCCAGGAGCCCCCTCATGAAAGCACCCGTCCGCGTCGCCATCACCGGCGCTGCCGGCCAGATCGGCTATGCGCTGCTGTTCCGCATCGCCTCCGGCGACATGCTCGGCCGCGACCAGCCCGTCATCCTGCAATTGCTGGAGCTGCCGCTCGAAGGCGCCCAAGCCGCCCTGAAGGGCGTGATGATGGAGCTGGAAGATTGCGCCTTCCCGTTGCTGGTCGGCATGGTCGGCACCGCTGACCCGAAGGTCGCGTTCAAGGACGCCGACTACGCATTGCTGGTCGGTGCGAAGCCGCGCGGTCCGGGCATGGAGCGCAAGGATCTGCTGCTGGAAAACGCCAAGATTTTTGTCGAGCAGGGCAAGGCGCTCGACGCCGTGGCCTCGCGCAACGTCAAGGTGCTGGTTGTGGGCAACCCGGCCAACACCAACGCGTACATCACGATGAAATCGGCGCCTTCGCTGCCGAAAAAGAATTTCACCGCGATGCTGCGCCTCGACCACAACCGCGCGCTGTCGCAGCTCGCCGGCAAGAGCGGCACGCCGGTGCGCGACATCGAGAAGATGGTCGTGTGGGGCAACCACTCGCCTACGATGTACGCCGACTATCGCTTCGCCACCGTCAACGGCAAGCCGTTGAAGGTCATGATCAACGACGAGAACTGGAACCGCACCGAGTTCCTGCCCAAAGTGGGCAAGCGTGGCGCCGCCATCATCGAGGCGCGCAAGCTCTCCTCCGCCGCCTCCGCCGCCAATGCCGCGATCGATCACATGCGCGACTGGATCCTCGGCAGCAACGGCAAGTGGGTCACGATGGGCATTCCCTCCGACGGCAGCTACGGCATTCCGGTAGACACGATGTATGGCGTCCCCGTCACCACCGCCAACGGCGAGTACACGCTGATCCGCGACCTGCCCATCGACGAATTCTCGCGCGAGCGGATGAACGTCACGCTGGCCGAACTGGACGAAGAGCGCGCGGGCGTGACCGCGATGCTCGGCTGAAGTGCCCATCTTGCGCATCCTGCATGCAATGACGTTGATGGCGGCCGCGCTGGCGCTGCCCGTGCTGGCCGCCGACGAATTTCCCAAGTTGAAGTCGGGACAGTGGGAAATGCAGATGATCGACAGCAAGGGCTCGCCGCCCACCAAGACCACGCTGTGCACCGACGATGCCGTGCAAAAGGACCTGATCGCGATGGGCACCGGCATGCAGAAGGAAATGTGCAGCAAGAACGACCTGCGCCGCGAAGGCTCGCGCGTGATTTCCACGTCGGAATGCAAGATCGGCGACTCGACGATCATCACCAAAGCGGTGATGACCTTCACCGGCGACGTCGCCTACCGCACGGAAATCGACTCGACGTACTCGCCGCCGTTCATGGGCTTGAAATACCAGAAGACCACGATGGAAGGCAAGCATGTCGGTGCCTGCCGCGACGGCCTCGTGCCCGGCGACATGATCCTGCCCGGCGGCCAGAAGATGAATCTGAAGAACATCGGCAGCGCGCGCAAACCGGCCGCCGCCCCCAAGTCCACGAAGTGAACCGCCTCCACCTCAGCCCGTCATCCGCCAAGGGAACGTCATGAGTCACAACCTGCACGGCACGCTGTCCCAGTTCACGCTCGCCTCCGGTGCCACCGGGCAGTTCTATTCGCTGCCGGCACTGGAGAAGGCCGGTGTGGGGAAGATCTCCCGGCTGCCGGTGTCGATCCGGATCGTGCTCGAGTCGGTGCTGCGCAACTGCGACGGCAAGAAGGTCACCGAAGCACACGTGAAGCAGATCGCCAACTGGGCGCCCACCGGCACGCGCACGGATGAGATCCCGTTCGTGGTCGCACGCGTGGTGCTGCAGGATTTCACCGGCGTGCCGCTGCTGGCGGATCTCGCCGCGATGCGCAACGTGGCGCGCGACATGGGCCGCGACCCCAAGTCCATCGAGCCGCTGGTGCCCGTCGATCTCGTCGTCGACCACTCGGTGATGATCGACCATTACGGTACCAAGGATTCGCTCGACCTCAACATGAAGCTCGAGTTCTCGCGCAACAACGAGCGCTACCAGTTCATGAAGTGGGGCATGCAGGCGTTCGACACCTTCGGTGTCGTGCCCCCGGGCATCGGTATCGTGCACCAGGTCAACCTCGAGTACCTGGCGCGCGGCGTGCACCACTTGAACGGTTTGTATTACCCCGATTCGCTGGTCGGCACCGACAGCCATACGACGATGATCAATGGCATCGGCGTCGTGGGCTGGGGCGTGGGCGGCATCGAAGCCGAGGCAGGCATGCTCGGCCAGCCGGTCTATTTCCTGACGCCCGATGTCGTTGGTGTTGAACTGATGGGCAAGCTGCCCGAAGGCGCCACGGCCACCGATCTCGTGCTGACCATCACCGAAATGCTCCGCCGCGAAAAGGTGGTGGGCAAGTTCGTCGAGTTCTTCGGCGAAGGCACTGCCTCGCTGGCCGTGCCCGATCGCGCGACGATCGCCAACATGGCGCCGGAGTACGGCGCGACCATGGGCTTCTTCCCCGTCGACGACGCCACGGTCGATTACCTCACCGCCACCGGCCGAACCCCGGCGGAGGTGGATGCCTTCGTCTCCTACTTCAAGGCGCAGCGCATGTACGGCGTGCCGCGTGCCGGCGACATCGACTACACCAAGACGCTGCAGCTCGATCTCGACACGATCACGCCGTCGCTGGCCGGCCCGAAGCGTCCACAGGACCGCATCGAACTGCCGGCGATGAAGGCCAAGTTCATCGAGCTCTACAGCGCGCCCGTCGCCGCCAACGGCTTCGGCAAGCCTGCCGCGGATCTCCGCCGCCGTTTCGTCACGCCCATCGTCGCCACGGATGGCATCGGCGCCATCTGGGATGACATGGCGCCGGTCCCAGGCAACGCGCCGCGCGAGCTTGCGGAAATGGTGGCGAACCGCCCCACGCCCGACCGTGTGGACGAGCCGCCCGGCAGGCATGTCGCCATCGGTAACGGCGACATCCTGATCGCCGCGATCACGTCGTGCACGAACACGTCGAACCCCGGCGTGCTGTTGGCCGCCGGCCTGCTGGCGAAGAAGGCGGTCGAGCGCGGTTTGACGGTACGCAAGCACATCAAGACTTCGCTCGCCCCCGGCTCGCGGGTCGTGACGGACTACCTGACCAAGGCGGGCCTGCTGCCGTATCTCGAGCAATTGGGCTTCAACGTCGCCGCGTATGGCTGCACGACATGCATCGGCAATGCGGGCGACCTGGCTCCGGAATTCAACGAAGCCATCGTCGAGCACGACCTCATCTGCGCGGCCGTGCTGTCCGGCAACCGCAACTTCGAGGCGCGCATCCATCCCAATCTCAAGGCCAACTTCCTAGCCTCGCCGCCGCTGGTAGTGGCCTATGCGATTGCGGGCACCGTGCTGCGCGATCTTGCCACCGAGCCCATGGGGTACTCGCCCGATGGCACGCCGGTCTTCCTGAAGGAGGTGTGGCCGACATCGCACGAGATCGCCGCGGTGATGCAGCACGCGCGCAATCCGGAAACCTACCGCAGCCTCTACGGCGACCTTGCGAATGCCACGCCACTGTGGGGCAAGATCGCCGGCGCCGCGGGCCAGGTTTATGACTGGCCGACGTCCACCTACATCGCCAAGCCCCCTTTCTTCGACGGCTTCTCGATGACGCCGGTACCGACGACCAACATCACTGGCGCGAAGGCGCTCGGCATCTTCGGCGACTCGGTCACGACCGACCACATTTCGCCGGCCGGTTCGATCAAGGAGAAGTCGCCCGCGGGAGCGTGGCTGATCGCCAACGGCGTGCCGAAGGAAGACTTCAACAGCTACGGGTCGCGCCGCGGCAACCATGAGGTGATGATGCGCGGCACATTCGCCAACGTGCGCATCAAGAACCTGATGCTGCCACCGTGCGCCGATGGCTCGCGCGTCGAGGGCGGCGTCACGTTGTTCCAGCCCTCGGGCGAGCAGATGTTCATCTACGACGCCGCGATGCGCTACATCGCGGAAGGCACGCCCACCGTGCTCTTCGGCGGCGAGGAATACGGCACCGGCAGCTCGCGCGACTGGGCGGCCAAGGGCACGCAGCTGCTGGGCGTGCGCGCGGTCATCGCCAAGAGCTTCGAGCGCATTCATCGCTCCAACCTGGTCGGCATGGGCGTGCTGCCGCTGCAATTCAAGGGCACCGACACCGTGGACACGCTGCAGATCACCGGCAACGAGACCTTCGACATCGTCGTGCCGCCGGGCATCCGGCCGCAGCAGGACCTGACGCTGGTGATCACGCGCAAGGACGGCACGAAGCAGGACGTGCAGGTCACGTGCCGGATCGACACGCCCATCGAGGTCGACTACTACAACGGCGGCGGCATCCTGCCGTTCGTGCTGCGGGAGCTGGTCGCCGCGTAAGCAGCGCGGCACACAATGCCCACCACCCACCACGCGCATCCGCTGGCGCGCGCGCTGCCGATGTTCCTGCTCGCCGGGTTCCTGCTCACGGCACTCGACACGACGGCGAAGTACCTGATCCGCGATCACTCCCTGTTCCTGATCGTGTGGGCGCGCTACGCTGGCGCCATGCTGGTGGTCACGCCCTTCGTGCGGCATCGCGCCGGGCCGGATTTCTGGCGCACGCGCAACCTGAAAATGCAGTTGCTGCGCTCGGCGTTCCTGCTCGTCGCCACGGCATGCTTTTTCGCGGGCCTCAAGTACCTGCCATTGGCCGAGGCTTCCGCGATCACCTTCCTCGCGCCGATCTTCATCGTGCTGTTGTCGCAGCCGCTGCTGAAGGAGAAGCCCACGCGGGCGCGCTGGATCGCCGCCATCACCGGCTTCATCGGCATCCTGGTGCTGTTGCGGCCGGGTTCGTCGGTGCTACACCCCGCCGTGCTGCTGCTGATCGGCACTGCGGTGTCCAATGCGATGTACCAGCTGCTGACGCGCAAGCTCCCCGGCGACGGGCTCTATACCACGCTCTTCTATAGCGCGTTGGTCGGGGCCGTGGCGCTCACCCTGGCATTACCGTGGGGGTTTGATGGCGCGCCGCTCGATGCGCGTTCCATCGGCCTGCTGCTGCTGCTGGGCCTGCTGGCCGGAATCGCTCACTGGCTGCTGATCGCGGCTTTCATGCTGGTGCCGGCGTCGCTACTGACGCCCTTTACCTACCTCCAGATGGTGTGGGCCACGCTGCTCGGCTACCTGGTCTTCGGCCAGTTGCCGGACCGCTGGTCCGGCGTGGGCATGGCGATCATCGTCGCCAGCGGCGTCCTGCTGGCCATTCTTGAACGGCGGCGGGCGCGGATCGGACGCAATTTCCCGTGAATCGCACGGCGCGCGGGCGCGGCATAATCGCCCACCAAAGCTGATCTGTCGCGTTCTTGCCACGACGAATGGTGCAATGCGTCATCCATGTGGCCGGAAGCTCACTTTGCCCGCGAAAACCGGCTAAAATCGCGGGTTGACGGGGGCATGTTCCTTACCCCGCCTCCCCCTACCAAAACCGCTCCCGGAGATCACCGATCATGAACAAGAAAATCATCACCGCCTTTGCCGCGCTCGCGCTGGCCTTCACGCTGACCGCCTGCGGCGACAAGGCGAAGGAAGCCGCTGAAGCCGCCAAGAAGCAAGCTGAAGTCGCCGCTGCCGCTGCCGCCGAATCGGCCAAGAAGGCCGCCGAAGCCGCCGCCGCCGCCACCAAGGACGCCGCCACGAAGACGACGGAAGCCGTCAAGGATGCCGCGACCGCCACGAGCGATGCCGCAGGCAAGGCGATGGACGCAACCAAGGACGCGGCCAACAAGGCCGTCGACGCTGCCAAGGACGCTGCCAAGAAGTAAGCGTCTTACCGTCGCTCGAAGGCCGGCGCCCGCAGGGGCGGCCGGCCTTTTTGTTTCATTCGTTGCCTACGGCGGCATGCCGCGCGATCCAGCGCGTCAGCGGTCGCCATTGCTCCTGGTCCTGTTCGCCGCGCGAGCGCGGCAGGTCGAAGACCGACAGCCCGTCTCGCGCGCAATGCACGTAGATCTGCGTGGTGCGCAGGTGCGCGACCACCGGCAGCGCCAGTCCCTTCAGGAATTCCTCCAGCTCGGTTGCCGAATGCGTCCGCGAATCAACGCGCATCGCCACCAATGCGATTGGCAGCGCGCCTTCGCGGACCGGCTTGTAGTCGGCGATTGCCGCAAAGAAGCGCTGCGTCGCTACCATGTCGAAGGCGGATGGCGACACGGGCACGATCATCGCGTCGGCGCGCCGTAGCGCGTCGCGCAAGGCCTCGCCGTGCAGGCCCGCCGGGCTGTCGATGACGAGCCACGCCGGCGCCACCTGCTTGACTTCCTTCTTGCCGGTTTCGTCGGTGAACCCGGCAATCGGCGGAAACAGCGCCGGCCGGCGCTGCAGCCACTGTGTAGACGACCGCTGCGGATCCTCGTCGAGCAGCGCCACGCGTTGCCGCTTGCCGGCCAGCCAGCCGGCAATGTTGGTGGCCAGCGTCGTCTTGCCGCTGCCCCCCTTCGGATTGGCGATCAGGATCGTCTGCACCGGCCCCTCCCCTCGCATGGACGCGTACCGCCTCGACGGGCGGCGCCACCCGAGTCTACTTGAGGCCCGGCGGCCGCGTCACCCCGCCGGAAGGATCGCCAGCAGCGCCGTCAGCGCATCCGCCCCCAGCCGCTGCGAGCGCGCGCCACTCCAGCCCCGGTGCGGGTCCGGCAGGTTGGCGTTGTCCTTAAACGGCATCTCCACCGTCAGCGCGAGACCGCCGAACGTGTGGCCGACCCATTTCGACGCCAGGCTCAAGTTGGCTTTCGTGTCCTTGTTCGACGGGTAGCCATGCTGCGTCTGGAAATCGGGGTTCACCGCCTTCCACGCCGCCTTGAAACTGCGTTCCATCGCTTCCATGCGCGTAGCGTAGTCCGGCAGCTTTTCGTTGCCGTCGGTAAAGACATAGGGCAATCCCTCGTCGCCGTGCACGTCGAGGAATGCATCCACCCCCCGTGCCTGCATCGCCGCGCGCACGTGGAAAACCTCCGGGCTGCGCTCGAGCGTGGGTGCCAGCCATTCGCGATTGAGGTTCGCACCGGTGGCATTGGTGCGCAGGTTGCCGCGCACACTGCCGTCCGGGTTCATGTTGGGCACGAGGTGAAACACGGCGCGGTCGAGCAGCACGCGCGCCACCGGGTCGGCGGCGTCCAGTAGCCGCGCCAGCATCCCTTCGACAAACCACTCCGCCATCGTCTCGCCGGGATGCTGCCGCGCGATGACCCAGATCGATTGCTTGTCCGCCGCTGGAATCCCGACCGTGACGAGATCCATGTCGCGGCCTTCGACCGTGCCGCCCAGCGCCGTGACGCGCGCGAGCGGCGAATCCTCGGCCAGACCCAGCAGGTCGAGGTGCCGCTCCCACGAATAGGGCTCGAAGTACGCGTAGTACACGCTGTCGCGCTCGGGCGTATGCGTGATCACCATCTCGCGGCCATCGAAGGTGGTGGGCACGCGGAACCAGTCGTCGCGGTCGTACGAAGCCACGACCTGGTAGCCCTTCCATCCTTCGACGTAGGTGGCGCTACCGGCATTGGTGAAGCGGATCGTCACCGGTTGATCGCGCGCGCCCTGCAGGCGAAAGTGAAACCATTGGCGGAAATCGGCGTGCGAATCGGCGCGCAAGCGCACCCGCAGGTCGGAAGCGGACGTGGCGTCCTCGATCTCGATGGCACCGGCATCGAAGTTTGAGGAGACGCGCAACTGGGGCAACGGGGACGACATGGGTATGAATCTCGAGGTGCGGCAGTGGCCGGCCTGGCGGGCATGCTAACACTGTGGCGTCGGGTAAAATCGCGCCATGGAAGCCCCCGTGACCCTGCATGCCCCTGTAGCCCGCGCGCCCAGCGGCGACCCGCGCCGCGCCGAGTTCGAGGCCAACAAGCTGACCCGCCGGCTGCAACGCCAGGTGGGCGAGGCCATCGGCGACTACCAGCTGATCGAGGCCGGCGACCGCGTGATGGTGTGTTTGTCCGGCGGCAAGGACAGCTACGGCTTGCTCGACATCCTGCTGGCGCTGCGCAAGCGCTCGCCGGTGCCCTTCGAACTCGTCGCCGTCAACCTGGACCAGAAGCAGCCGGGCTTTCCCGCTGACGTGCTGCCGCGCTACCTTGACGGCTTGGGCATTCCGTATCACATCGCCGAGCAGGACACGTACAGCGTGGTCAAGCGCCTGATCCCGGAAGGCGCGACGATGTGCTCGCTGTGTTCGCGCTTGCGCCGCGGCGTGCTGTACCGCGTGGCGGGCGAACTGCGCGCCACCAAAATCGCGCTCGGCCATCATCGCGACGACATCCTTGCGACGTTTTTCCTGAACATGTTCTTCGGCGGCAAGATGAAGACCATGCCGCCGAAGCTCGTTTCGGATGATGGCAAGAACATCGTGATCCGGCCGCTCGCCTATGTGCGCGAGCGCGACCTGGCGCGCTACGCCGACCTGCGGCAGTTTCCGCTGATCCCCTGCACGCTGTGCGGCTCGCAGGAGAACCTGCAGCGCAAGCAGGTGGGCGCGATGCTGCACGAGTGGGAGAAGAAGCATCCGGGCCGCGTCGAATCGATCTTCAACGCGCTGCGCAACGTGCAGCCCACGCATCTCCTCGACCGCACGCAGCAGGACTTCGGCGCCGTGCGCGCCACCGGCCGGCCCGAGCCCGACGGCGACATCGCGTTCGACGTGGATGCGTTGATCGAGGCTGCGACAGAACGCATGATGGACGCGCGCAACACCGCCGTGTAGGCGACGCCTGTTAGGCGAGGCTTCGCAGGTTCAACGCGGCATCAAACCTGCCTGTAGGCGAGGCTTCAGCCTCGCAGGTTCAATGCGACATCAAACCTGCGAGGCTAAAGCCTCGCCTACAGGTCCCATCATTCCCGGTCCCATCATTACCAGTCCCATCATTCCCGGTCCCATCGTTCCCGGTCCCATCGTTCCCGGTCCGATCATGTCAAGTCGCAACATTCCAACGAACCGACAGGTTCATCGACAGGTCTAGCTCCAAGGATCATGCGCCACCAATGGCTGCTGGGCTTGCTGTTCGCCGGGTTCGGCCTGACCACGTACGCCCGATGCGTGGCGCGCGTGACAGTACGCGGCTTTCTGGAACTGGCCGGGCTACGCTGACGGCGCCGCGTGCACGTCGATGCACGCGCCGTCGACCTCCACGCGCTGGCCCGCGCGAATCTTGCAGGTCTTGCGCAGTTCCACGACGCCATCCACCTTCACGCCGCCGGCCGCGGCCAATGCCTTGGCCGCACCGCCACTCGGTGCCGCGCCCGTGCTCTTCAGCAGGTTGTCGAGCGCAATGAATTCTCCCAACAGGTGAAAATCGGTCGGCGTGATCTTCGATTGCATCCGTGGTCCTATTTGACCGTGTTCTGGTCCTGCCCGAACAGGATCTTGCGCGCCGCATCGTCGCTGATCGACGGCGTCTCGTTGATCGACTTGGCCAGCGCATACGCACGCACCACGGCCGGCCGCGCCTTGATGGTTTCGCACCAGCGCTTCAGGTGCGGGAAGTCATCGATGTTCTGCTGCTGCCGCACGGGGCTGATCCACGGGTACGAAGCCATGTCGGCAATGCCGTACTCGCCGTTGATGAATTCTCGATCGGCCAGCCGCTTGTTCAACACACCATAGAGCCGCCCCGTTTCCTTCACGTACCGGTCGATCGCGTAGGGAATCTTCTCGGGCGCGTAGAGACCGAAGTGATGGTTCTGCCCCGCCATAGGCCCCAAGCCACCCATCTGCCAGAAGAGCCACTGTGCGGCATCACAACGACCGCGCAGGTCCGCCGGATAGAACTTGCCGGTCTTGCCGGCGAGGTAGAGCAGGATCGCGCCGGACTCGAACAGCGACAGCGGCGGCCCACCATCGGGCGGCGCATGATCGACGATCGCGGGAATACGGTTGTTGGGAGAGATGGCAAGGAACTCGGGACGGAACTGCTCGCCCTTGGAAATATTGACGGGCTTCACCGTGTACGGCAGGGCGGCTTCCTCCAGGAAGATCGTGATCTTGTGGCCGTTCGGCGTGGTCCAATAGTAGAGGTCGATCATGGGGGTCCGTGGCGAAATGGAAGACGAATTCTGAAATATGTTGCCGCAACGTCGCGGCTACGTCCCGGCGTATCACGGGAGGAGGATCGCGACCTGCAGCAGCACCTGCGAACGATGATACTGGATGTCCCGATGTCGCTGCGCCTGCAACGCATCCGGCGCCCTGCCCGCGCTGCTGAAGCCCGACGCCGCGCGTGGGACCGATCGCTTGGCTGTCAATCCGCAAAAGAGTTACCCTGCCGAGCACACGTGTGTCGGGGACGGACGGGCACAAAGCGCCACCGAGGCCCGTTCCCGGCGCGTAGAGCCGACGGCGGGACCAAAGGAGCTTGGCGAGGCCAATTCATTCCAATAATGGGAGAATCACGATGCAAGTGATGTCACGTTCATCCGGAGATCGGCTGCGCCGGTACCTCGGCGTGTTGGTTGCCATTGCTGCATTGTTCGGCGCCGCATGCGGCGGTGCCATGGCTCAAACCGCCAATGTCACCGTAGAAGCATCCTCGGCGCCGCCGCCCGCGCCCCCGAAGTTGTGCGGGCCGGCGTCGGGGGCTTACAAGATCTGCGTAAACCCCGACCCCATCGCGACGGCAGGTGCGCCCGGCGCCAATGTAACCATCATTTGGAACCTGACGAGCTCCGGATGGAGGTTCGTGAAGAACAAGGGCATCGTCATCAAGCCGATGAACGCCTGGAAGGTTCCGGAGATTTCGCCGACGCAATACAAGGCGACCAACAAGAGGGAGGGTGGCGTTCTCTACAAGTACGAGATCAACGTGATCAACGGCACGACGAAATTATCGTGGGACCCGACGATCGAGAATTAGCGCGAGGTCATCCGCTGTCCGCAAGCGAGGGCGAGTTGAGCCACGCGCGCACTTTCACCATCGCAGCATCATAGGCGAGCGCGCGGCCATCGCCCTCGGCAGCAGCGAATGCCGCCGCCCCCAGCGCCACCTGCGCTTGCTGGACTACAGGCACGAGGAACGCCTCGTCGGCGGGATCGCGGCGGAGACCTGTTTGCGCTGCCTGCGCCTCCGCCGCACCATAGAAAAGAGCAGCGTGTTCCCAATCCTCGTTCAGCGCGCCCAAGCCAGCCGAAACTTCCAGCACACTTTGTCCGGAAGGCATTGAACCAATGTCGTCTGCGATTGCGATTGCCTCGAGCAGCATCTGTCGCACGTTGCCAGCGCGTCGCTGGCCGATCAGAGCCATCGCAAGGTTGAGAAGCGCGAACGCGATGCTTCCACGATCCCCGCGTTCGCGCGCGAGTGCCAGGACCTGCACGTAGAGTGGCTCGGCCTGGTCCGGCGCCCCTTCGAGGCGCGTCAGCTGCGCCACAGCGTTTAGCGCAGCCGCGATCTGGTGCTGGTCACCCTGCTCCCGAGCCAGCAGCAGCGCCTCGTCAAGATGCTGTCGGGCCCGGGCGCGCTCCCCTTGCCCGAGTAAGGCCATTCCAAGCGGCTGGAGAAACCTTGCGACCATCGCCCGGTTTCCAAGTTCTCTTGCAATCAAGAGGCCCTCTTCAAGGTAAAGCTGCGCGCTTCCGTAGCGTCCCATGTAGTAATCGAGCCAACCCGCACGAAAGAGGGCGTTGCAGCGGACGAGGGTGCGACCCTCCGCGCCCGGGCGGGCAAGCGCCTCCGCTATCGCTCGATGACCCAACTCAAGGACGCCGAGCCTGGTCCAGAAAGGGCCGACCGCGAAGACCAGTTTCAAGCCCAGTTCTCCGCCGTTCTCCGCGCGATTGCACCATGAGTGCGCGGCGAGAAGGTTCTCCTGCTCCAGGTCAAGTCGGGAGAGCCAAGTACCTTGCTCGGGGCCGTTGAGTCCCCGGTGTGCGTCCTCTGCCTGGCCCAGGTAGAAAGTGAGATGCCGAGTACGAGTGGCATCCCCGTCCCGTGAATCATCCAGCCGCTCCTCCGCATACTGTCGCACTGTCCCCAGCAGGCCATATCGTCGCCCATCCGCCTCCACGGCCACCAGCGATTTCTCGACCAGCGCGGTCAATAGATCGAGCACGTCCGGCGACTCAATTTCACCTCCGGCACCGACCGCCTCCGCCGCTTCCAGTGTCCAGCCACCGGCGAAAACGGCAAGCCGCCGGAGCAGAACGCGCTCCGCCTGGGTCAGGAGGTCGTAGCTCCAGTCGATCAGCGCGCGCAGGGTCTGCTGACGTGGCAGGGCGGTCCGGTTACCGCTCGTGAGCAAATGGAAGCGGTCGTTCAGGCGAGCCGCGATGTTCTCCACCGAAAGCGCCCGCACGCGTGCTGCCGCGAGCTCGATAGCCAGCGGGATTCCATCCAGATGTCGGCAAATCTCAAGGACGGCCATTGCGTTCTGTTCGCTCAATATGAAGGCGGGGGATCGCGCAATCGCCCGCTCGCGAGCCCGCTCAACCGAACGGAGCCGAGGTCGCGCATCGAAACGCCATCGGAAAGCCGATCGCGCACCAACTCGACCACGGCCTGCGACGCTATTATCTGCTCGCCATGCGCGGCGCTCATGATGCGCGCCGCGCGGTTGACCGCATTACCGAAATAGTCGCCGTCGCGTTCCTCCGCGATGCCGGCGTGCACGCCGCACCGGATCTTGAACGGAAGGCCGCAATCCTTGGCGATGGCCGCCATTCCACGCTGCAGCTCGACGGCGGCGGCGACCGCCGCAGCCGGGTCGCCAAACACGGCGTGCAGCCCATCTCCGGTCGTCTTCACGTACCGGCCGCCGTGTGCCTTGACGCTCGCTCGGCAGAGCTGGTCGTGGCGCGCGAGCGCGTCGGCCATCCGCACCGGCTCGGACTCCCAGAGCTTGGTGCTGCCCTCGATGTCGGTGAACAGAAACGTGAACATGGGTGTGGTCGCAACCATCGCCGCTATCGTAACCTGACGACGTGCCGGCATGCTTTGCCCCCGGGAGGCGACTAGCGCCCCGCACCACCACGGGTCGATCTTTCCATCGAGGTTCGGGTGGGTGTGGCGCGGGTGGCTCAGCGCGTGGCCTGGCGGGCCAGCAGCGCACGCGCGGCCGGTTTTGGCGAGGCCGGGTTCTGGCCGGTGATGAGCGCCCCGTCCGTCACCACATGGGGCACGGCATCGTATTCGGCCGCACGCACATCGCTCAGCTTGCCGGTGCGGGCCAGCGCGCGCTGGGCATCGGTATCGGCGCTGAAGCGCCGAGTGGCCTCGGTTTGGGCGTCTGGCTCGTCGCTCTTCGGGTCCGGCGGCGGCTGGCCCCCTTCGGCGACATCAGCGTCACCTTGGCACCGGCGTCTTTGAACACGTAGTACGGCGCCGCAAATTCTTCAAGCCGGAAACCGGTCTTCTTGCCGGTATCGCCGAGTTGGTCATGCGAGGTCAATACCCTAAGGATGTTCATGGGGAGTCCTGGTGACTCATTTCAGCCTCACATGCCGTTGGAAACACAGATACCCTTTCAGCGTCACGTGCCATTGGACGAGGCTTCATCTACCTGATGAGATGATAGGATGAAATCGTGAAGTCGATCGAGCCCGCCGCGACGTGTTCGGTCCCGATGTCGCCTACGACCATGCTTTGATGCCCTAGGGAAGCTCTGATCTAGCGCGAAATTGCTCGTGAATTTGGATCATCGGTGGAGTTTTGCTGGCGGGCATCCAAAAATGAGTGCAGTGCACGTCGAAAGCGTCGAAAAAAGACCGGTTGGCCGGGGTTCCCGCCGGCTTTCGCGAATTCCGGACGCACCTCTCCTACGTGGCAG
>JBBQEY010000059.1:0-15479 GCA_038321425.1 Burkholderiales bacterium
CCTACTTACGTACCTGCGCCTCGCGTGGTCGTGGCGCCCTCCACCGATCCGGTCATCGCGCGCGACCGTGAATTCGCCGTGGTGCGGGTGGGCCAGGGCGACACGTATGCTTCGCTGGCAAAGCGCTTTCTCGACGACGCCAGCAAAGGCTGGTGGTTGTCCAGGTTCAATCAGGACGAGGCGTTACAACCCGGCACGGTGGTCGCGGTGCCGCTCCAGGTGCGCAATCCGATCGGCGTCTACGCCAGCGGATACCAGACCGTCGCCCTGTTGTGTTACCACCGCTTCGGTGCGCGCGGCAGCCGCCTCAACGTGACGCCGGCAGCCTTTGAAGCGCAAATGGAATTCCTCGCACGCAACGGCTACAACGTCATTCCCGTAAGCAAGCTCGATGGATTCCTCGACGGCCGCGAGGCGCTGCCGCCGAAAACCGTCGCGATCACCATCGATGACGGCTACAAGTCGACGTTCGAGATCGCGTGGCCGATCCTGCGCAAGTTCGGCTTCCCCGCCACCGTTTACCTGTATACGGATTTCGTCGGCGCCGGCGACGCGCTGACGTGGGCGCAGATGAAGGAGATGACGAGCAGCGGGCTGGTTGACATCCAGCCGCACTCGAAGACACACGCCAACCTGACACTGCGGCTGCCTGGCGAAACGGAGGCACGTTACCGCGACCGCATCCGCCGCGAAGTTGAAGTGCCTGTGGCCACGCTGCGCGATCGGCTGGGGATGACCAGCGTCAGTTACGCGTACCCGTACGGCGACGTCAACGACTACGTGATCGAGCTTCTCGCGAAGCAGAAGGTGGATCATGGCGTCACGGTCACGCCGGGCGGCAATGCGTTCTATGCGTACCCGCTGATGCTCCGGCGCAGCATGATCTTCGGCAATGAGGACCTCGACGCGTTCAAGGCGAAGCTGACGACCTTCGTCCGCATGGGGACGCGATGAGCCGCGTGCTGTCCGGTTTGCAGGCCTGGCGCCACATCGTTGTCATCATGTCGTTGGTCACCGCCGGGTGCACGCCGCCACCGGCCATCCGCACGCCCGACCCCGAGCCGGCGATTCCGCCGCCAATCAGCGAGAACCCGCAACGCGAGGCCGAAGAACGGCACCGCAAGCTGGCGCAGGACGCGACGCGTGCGGGTGACTTCGCGACCGCCGTCACGCAATGGCAGATCGTCACGCTGCTGGCACCCGCAGACGTCTTGTCAAGGGATGCACTGGCAGCCGCGCGGGCCAGTCGCGCCAAGGGGGTGAACGAACAGTTGGCGGCCGCCACTGCGGCGCTAGCGGCCAACGAATTCGAGCGGGCCGCGCAGGCAGCACTGCGGGCGCTGGCGCTCGATCCGGCGAACGCCGACGCGGCGCGGATGCTGCGCGATCTCGACCGGCGGCGGATGGCGCGCACGCAGGCCGACCGTGCTGCGCGCGCGCGTCTCGAGGATGCGATCGCGCTGCGCAATGCGGCACAAAACCAGGCGAATGCGGCCGAGGGCAGACCCACGTTCGAAATTGACCAGGCGGTCGAACTGTTCCGCGCCGGTGACACCAGCGCGGGATTGCGCGAGATGCGCGCCTATGTCGACGCTCACCCGAACAATCGCAGTGCGCGGCAGCGTGCAGGTCAGGCCGTCGCCGATCGGGCGCGGGAGCTGGAGGACAAGGGCTCGCGGGCCGAAGCGCTCGGTCTCTACGACCAGGCCATCGCGCTCTATGGAGACAAGCCACCGTTTGCGGCCCGCGCCGCGGCATTGCGCAAGGCGCAACCCGCGCCGCCGGCCAAAGGCAAGCCCTGACGATACGTGCTGCGCGCGCGACCTGTGCGTGGACTATTTGGCTTTCGGTGGCGCGGCGCCGAACTTCTCGTTCATCCGCTTGCGCAGGTCCAGCGCGCGTTCGCGTTCCAGCTTGGCCTTCTGGTTGCCCGGTTCAAGCGCCAGAACGCGATCCCATTTGGTGATCGCTTCATCGAGATTCTGCCGCTGGAATGCCTGCGTGGCATCGCGTTCGTAGCGTCGCGCCAACGCGGTACGCATCGCATCGCGTTGCAACGCGGCATCGCGGTTACCCGGATCGCGCAGCGCGGCTTCGCGGAACGCTTCGTAGGCACCTTCGAGGTTGCCGGCCTTCTGCAGGTCCCGGCCCTGCTGCATCAACGCGGCCGAAGCGTTGCGCGGCGTGGCGCTGTCGACCGACGCAATCTTGGCCGCTTCGTCGGGCGGCGGCGTATCGGCCACCGCCGGCGCCATGGCGGGCGTCCTCGCGGCCGGCGCGGTGGCGGCGGTCGCGGCACCGGGTGCAGGCGCGCGGCCGGGGATCTTGATCACCTGTCCCGCCGCCAGCTTGCTCGGGTTCTGGATATCGTTGTACTTGGCCAGGATGTAGAAGCGGAAACGGTCACCTAAGTACTGCGCGGCGAGCTTCGACATCGAATCGTCGCGCTGCACTGTGTAGCGGAACGACACGCTGCCCAGTTCCTTCTGCGGATCGGCCTTCACCTGGTCCATCAGCTTGCGGGCAAAGTCGTTGGTGGGGTCGAGCTGCTGCGCCTGCTCGAGCTTGGCGCGTGCGCCGGCTTCATCCCCGTTCTGTAGCAGGTCCACCGTTTCGATGGCGAGACGCTGGGCCTGGGCCTTGGCTTGGGCGGGCGTCAATTCAGGCACCACGGGCGCGGCGGGCTTCGGCGGCTCGGCAATGACCACCGGAGCGGGCGGCGGCGCAGGGGCGGCCACAGGTGCGGGTGGCGGCGGCGGGGTGGCGCAGCCTGCCGCCAACAACGCGGCCATCAGCGTCCCAACCGCCGCATGCGCGCATCGCGTCCACCGTGTCCTGCTGCTTTTGATCCTGTACGCCGTCATGCCCTGACCTTCCGTTGCCAACGTTCGCGCTGCGCAAACAAGCTGAAAGTAACATTCATTCCGCAGCGCACCATCCCCATCGTAGCCGCGGACGGCCGATCCCGAAAGGGGAATATTGTGCCCCAGCGGCACTGCATTTCAATGGTTACGGTCGAAAAAACCCGGATTCCGTACGTTTGACCATTACTTCGGCCACACCCTCAGGGTGCCTGGCGGGGTGCGGATACGCGATCGAGATCACTGCACCATACCGCCAGTGCCGAGAAATTGTCCTGTTCGGCGCCGCCATTGGCGCGGACCTGCTCTTCCATGATCCGCAGCCAATCGGCCGCCGACACGGACTTCGCCAGCGCCGATTCCATCGCAGGTTCCTCGACGTATTCCCAGAATCCGTCGGAGCAGAGAAGGAAGGCGTCGCCGCCCTGGATCGCAAAGTCGGTGGCTCCTACGGAGGCCGAATTCTCGCCGTCGTGGCCCAGCGCGGCGAAGAGTCGGCTGCGCTCGGTCGAGTCGCGCGTCGCCGTGGCCTTCAGGTACCCGGCATCGACCAGCCGTTGCACCACGCTGTGATCCTTGGTCTGCGCCACGATATGGTTCGCGCGGAAACAGTAGAGGCGTGTGTCGCCGACATGACCCCATGCTGCCAGGTGGTGCACGGTATCGATCGCCAGTACTGTGGCGGTGGCGCGCATGCCCGACTGCGCGCCGGCCTGCGACTGTTCGGACAGGATCGCTCGATGCGCGTTGGCCAGCGCGGCAGTGATGGTGTCGCCGGAGCAGCGCGGATCGTCCTGGAAGGATGCAAGTACGACGCGCACCGCGAGCTTGGAGGCGACATCGCCCGCGCCATGACCGCCCGCGCCGTCGCTGACCACGCAGAAGCAGCCGCCGCCGCCCGACCAGAAGCCATAGGCATCCTCGTTACGCGGGCGGCCGCCGGCATCGGTGAGCACGGAGACTTCAAGTTGCATTGCTTGCTGCCGGACGAGGGCGCGTTCAGCGCCGCGGGCTGCCAGGGGGTGAACGCGGCGTGTTGCTGCCCTGATAGCCACGCAGGAACTCGGCGCCGATCAGCGCGTGAAAATCGGTAGCGGCCTCCTTCGCGATCCGCCCGTAGTGTTCCTCATAGAGGTTCCACAGCTTGGCCTTGTGGGATCCGGGCAGCAGCGAATCGGCAATCGACGTCTGCGTCATCCGGCCTTCAAGCTGCTGCGGATCGAAGCGCGTCAGCACGGCGGACAGTGCCGCGCGCATCCCCGCGACGAATCCAAGCTGGTGCGCGCGCAGGCTTTGGCAGGCATCGGCCACCGCTTGCTGCGGCGACATGAAACCTTCACCCTTTGGCGCCAGCAGGTGGGTCAATGCCGTGTCCAGGTCGGGCGCGAACTTGAGCGGATTGTTCGCATGCGCATTGATCGTCGTGGCGTCGGCGCGGACCTGCTGCTTGGCGGATGCGCGCGTGGCCAGCAGGTCGAGCATGCCACGCATCGTTTCGCGCATCACCTGCCCCATTTCCTCCATCGCGTGTGGCGTGAGTCCGCCGGGCAGCGCGAGTTCACGCACGCCGGCGCCGCGCAGCAGTGCCTGCAGCAGCGGATCGTCAGCGGGCGAACGTGGTGGCGGCTGCGCGCCGGGCTTGAGCGCAGCGCTTGCCGCGGGCACGGCCGCGGCGTCGGCGGGCGCTGGCGACGGCACAATCACCGTCGAGATCCGCTGCTCAGGCTGCGGCGTGCCGTCATCCGACCACGACAACAGCGTGCCGCGCCGCAGGATTGTCGTGCCCTCCTCCAGCGGCGTATCCACGGCGGGTGGACCCTCCACCCGCATGATGTAACCGGCAATGCGCAATTCGTCGGCGGCGTTGAGCGCCACTTCGCGGCCGCGGCCCACCGGCCGGCCGTTCACGATCACCGGCACCGTCGTGCCCTGGTCGCGCACGTAGAATGCGCCGTCGCGGAATGCCACGACGGCCTGCGCGCGCGAAATGATGCGATCGGGGTCGGGCAACACCAGCGTGCTTTCCGCCGCCCGGCCGATGGTGCCGCCAGCGTCGGCGAAGTCGGCTTCGACCGGCTCCTCGAGTGGAATGCCATTGAAACTAAGAACGGTGATAGTAAGCATGAAGTCTTTGGATGGGTGGCGTGGCACCGTCGGCGACCACCTGGCGATTGCCGCGTGCACGCGGAGGATGGGGCGTTCCGGCGTGCCCCGTCAAGGGGCGCGGCTGCCTGGACGCGATGTCGCCACGCTCGCAGCGCGGCGGCGGGGACGCTACACTTCGCGGATGCCATTGCCAATGCCAGACCGCACGTCCGAGCCTCGCGCGCCGGACGGGCGCCCCTGATGTCCGGGCACGACGCCCCACCCGCAGCGCCCGGCGCCAATCCCGTTCTCGAGTTTTTGCGCGAGGTGGGCACCGGCATGTCCGCCACCTTCGTGCTGCTGGCGGCATTGCTGCCACTCGGCCTGATCGCGTTCGCTCCGCTGGGCGAATCCGCCGTCCAGGCCGGTGTGCGCGCGGCGTTCGCGGCGGCGATCTTCGGCAACATCACCGCGCTTTTGCTGAGCGGCGCGTTGCTACCGAACGAAGTGCCGCGCGCCTCATCCGTATTCCTGTTCGCCGCCTTCGTCGCGCGCATCGCGTTCGATCCCGAATTGAAGGCCCTTCCCGGCGGTGGCGCAACGCAGATCATCTTCCTGGCGGCGGTGTGCCTGATGCTGACCGCGATCGTGCAGATGCTGTTCGGCTTCCTGCGGCTCGGCAACATAGCGCGTTTCGTGCCCTACCCCGTGGTGGCCGGGCTGATGACCGGCCTCGCGATCACGCTGATGTACTACGAGCTGCCCGAGGTGCTGGGTATGCATCACAGTAGCGCCGGGGGCGATGAGCACCACGGCATCAATCCGTGGACGGCGCTGGTGGCCGTGGTGACGATCGCGGTGATCGTCACCGTGATGCGCCGCTGGCCCGGGCTGCCCTCGAAACTGATCGGTATCGCCGCAGGTACGCTGGTGGCCGTGGGCATCGGACTGGTTGCGCCGGCAGTGGACTTCGGTCCCCGCATTCCCTTCCTCGGCGCGCTACCCACACCCGACAGGCTGCTGCCGCTTTTTTCGCGCGAAGGCTTCGAGCTCGTGTGGCACTACCGCTACGACCTTGTGGTGGCCGCGCTGACCATCGCCGTGGTCGGTTCGCTCGACAGCCTGCTTTCCGCCGTCGGCGAGGCGGATGGACCGCTCGACACCGCGCACCACCCGAACCGGCTGCTGGTGGCACTGGGCAGCGGCAACTTCATGTCATCCCTGTTCGGTGGCCTCCCGGTGGCCTACTCGTCGCACCATGCGCTGGCCGCGCATGGCGGCGGTCGGCGCCGTATGGTGTCGAGCCTCGCCACGACTGCCACGCTGGTGTTACTGCTGCTTTATGGGGCCGAGCTGCTGAAGCTGATCCCCATCGGGGTGCTGTCCGGCGTCATGGTGGTGCTGGCGTTCGGCCTCATCGATCGCTGGGCCGGCTCGACGCTGGCGCGGGTGCGCCGCGGGCAGTACGACAGCGAGCTGATCGTCAACATCGTGTTGGTGGTGCTGGTCGCAGGCGTGACGATCGCGTTCGGCTTGATCGCGGCAGTCGTCACCGGCCTCATCCTGTCGATGGGCCTGTTCCTCGCCGTGATGAACCGGTCGCTGATCCGCTCGGTCACCACGGGCGTGACGCGGGGCTCGCGCCGCGTGTACCCACCGGAGCAGGCCAGTTTCCTGCGCGTCGAGGGCCACCAGATCAAGATCGTCGAGTTGGACGGCGCGATCTTCTTCGGCACTGCCGACCGGCTTGCGCTCGAAGTGACGCGCGCGGCGCAGAACGCGCGCTTCGTGATCCTCGATCTGCGGCGCGTGAACATGATCGATGCCTCCGGCGCGCTGATGCTGCACCGGTTGTCATCTCGGCTGCGCGACAAGGGCATCGCGTTATTGCTGGCGCACCTGACTGCCACCAGCAAGCTGGGGCGTGCCGTCACGGGCGCGGGTGTCTTCACGGAGCGCCATCACGCCGATTGGTTCGACGATGCCGATCGTGCGCTCGAGTGGGTCGAGAACGAGTTGTTGCGCCATTCGCAGATCGGCGATGTCGACCGCGAACTGTCCATCGGCGAATTTGCGCTACTGGAAGGCCTGACCCGGGACGAGCTGCAATTCATGAAACCTTATCTCGACCGCCAGCTCTTTCCCACGCGGTCGGCGCTCTACCACGAAGGCCAGACCGGCGACCGGCTCTACCTGCTGGCGCGCGGTGCGGTCAGCATCGTCGACGAGGATCCGGAGGCACGCGGCAAGCATCGCCGAGTGGTGACGCTGGCCCCCGGCGTGATCTTCGGCGAGTCGGCGATGATCGAAGGCGGCACGCGCTCGGTGACCGCCATGGCGGAGAACGAGGTCGTCACCTACAGCCTGTCACGCAACAACCTCGATGCGATCCACGCCGTCAATCCGGAGCTGTATCGGCGGCTCGTGTTGAACATGTTGAGCCACGTGTCCGGGTTACTGAGAATGACGACCGGCATCCTGCGCCAGACGAGCGACACGGTCGACTGACCGCACGCCGGGCATCACTCGCGCGCCACAGGCAAGCGCGCTGCAGATCCTATGAACCGGATTCGCGGGAACGACAATCAGGACCCGGGCGTTCCCGTGGCCTTGGGCGACAGCGGCACGGTGTCCTGTCCGATCGCGTAGGCGCGCCTGAACTCGCGCTCGAAGATCGACCAGAAGTCGTCCTGCGCCTCGCGCGCGATGTCTTCGTAGAGTTCGAGCAGCAGGTCCCACTGCCGCGCCTTCTTGTTGCCGGACATGAAGCTGAAGGCGCCGCCCTTGGCGCCAAGCCGTTCCTCGAAGGACTCCGGCGAGAATCGCTTCAGTAATGTCTGCAACGCAGCCTCGATCCCGGCGGCCAGCCCACGATCGTGCGCGCGCAGGTCGTCCCATGCATCGGTGGTGGCACGCACCGGCGACATCAGGTCCACCCGTTGCGGCGCCAAGAGGTGGCGCAACGCGACGTCGACATCCCACGCGGCCTTCAATGGATTGACCGCGTGCGGACCGATGATCGTCATTTCCGCATGGATGCTGCTCTTGGCCTGCGAGCGGTTGCGCAGCATGTCGACGGTGCCCTGCGTCATTTCACGCAGCAGCGCGCCCAATGCTTCCATCGTGGGCTCGTCGAGACCCTGCGGCAGCGTGGCGCCGGGTACGCCAAGGCCGCGCATCAGGGCTTCCTGCAGCGCGGCGCGGCGCGCCGGTTCGGACTGATCGGGGGGAGAAGCTTCGCTCATAGCCGCTAGATCCATGGCGGCTGGCTGCGCCGCGTGTCAATGTCGGGGTTTGCAAATCCGCGCAAGTGTACTGCAAACGCGCGATTGGCTCGTTGCAAGGCCCTGCCGGGGCCTGGCGCGCCTACGCTGCGGTCATGTGATACTGCGGCGGCTGCTGTACGATAATGGATGAACGATGCAGGCACCGCACAGACATCGTCGCACCAAAGGGAGGCATTGGTTGTAGCAACTCTGTTCGAGTCTCCATGATTACAACGCCTGGCAACACTCCCATCCCCGCCACGCTCATTGCCGGCGACGGCATCGGTCCCGAGATCACGCAGGCTGTGGTGACGATCCTCGATCACCTCGGCCAGCCTTTCGCCTGGGACCCGCAGGCCGGCGGCATGGCTGCGGTCACGGCGGTCGGCGATCCGCTCCCGGCCGCACTCCTCGACAGCATCCGCCGCACGCAGCTCGCGCTGAAAGGGCCGCTCGCGACACCCGTCGGCGGCGGCTTCCGGTCAGTCAACGTGCGCCTGCGCGAGGAGTTCAAGCTCTACGCCAACGTGCGCCCCGCGCTTACGCTCATCCCGGGCGGACGCTTCGACAATATCGACCTGGTGCTGGTCCGCGAGAATCTCGAGGGCCTGTACGTCGGTTTCGAGCACTACATTCCGATCGACGGCGATCCGCATGCAGTGGCCATCTCCTCCGGCGTCAATACGCGGGCCGGTTCGCGGCGGATCGCCGAGTTTGCGTTCGACTACGCGGTGCGCAACCAGCGCAAGAAAGTCACCATCGTGCACAAGGCCAACGTGCTGAAGGCGTTGACCGGGCTCTTTCTTGAAGCCGCGAAGGATGTGGCGCAGAAGTACGACGGCCGCGTGGCGGTGGACGACCGTATCGTCGATGCCTGCGCGATGCAGCTGGTGCTGAACCCGTGGCAATTCGATGTCATCCTCACGACCAATCTCTTCGGCGACATCCTGTCCGATGAAATCGCGGGCCTGGTAGGCGGCCTGGGCATGGCACCGGGGGCCAACATCGGCGAAACCGCCGCGATCTTCGAGGCCGTGCATGGCTCCGCACCCGACATCGCCGGCATGGGGATCGCCAATCCGCTGGCCCTGCTGCTGGCCGCAGCGATGATGCTCGATCATGTCGGACTGACGGATCGGGCGGCGAACCTGCGCGCCGCGATCAACACCACGCTGAACGTCGATGGTGTGCGCACGCGCGACCTCGGCGGCAATGCGTCGACCACCGACCTGGCGCAGGCAATTGTTCGCCGCTTGGCCTGACGGAAACGCCATCCATGCAGCTTGACACCGCGGCAAGTCAGGGCGTCCCGAACACATCGGGGACGTTCCGACTGGACTAAATCGGCACAGGCACCAATAATCCGGGCGGGACAACCGCATTGCATAGGGCAAGATGCGCGTCAGACGCACCATGCCCCGGTGTCTGCACCACTACAACAACACATGACATTCTCCGACACGACTTTCTGGATCGCCCTGCTCGAGATCATCGGGATCAACATCGTTCTGTCCGGCGACAACGCCGTGGTCATCGCGCTCGCCGCACGGTCGCTGCCTGCCAAGCAGCAGAAGCAGGCAGTCATCTGGGGCAGCGCTGCCGCGGTGGTGATGCGGATCATCCTCACCATCGTCGCGGTGGAGCTGTTGCGGCTGCCCTATCTCAAGATCATCGGCGCCATCCTGCTTCTATGGATCGGCATCCAGCTGCTGCTGCCGGAAAAGGAAGAGGCGCACGGCGGGAGTGGCGCCGCGCAAGGCGGGATGGCCAGCGCCATCCGTACGATCCTGATTGCCGACCTGGTGATGAGCCTCGACAATGTGATCGCCGTGGCGGCGGCGGCCAAAGGCAGCATGACGCTGCTGATTGCCGGCCTGCTGATCAGCATCCCACTGGTGATCTTCGGCAGCACACTGTTGATGAAGGTGATGGAACGGTGGCCGGTGATCATCACCATTGGCGGCGCGTTGCTCGGCTGGGTGGCGGGGGAAATGGCGATCACGGATCCGCTGGTGAAGGACTGGGTCAATGACAACGCGCATTGGCTGCACTACGTCGCGCCAGCAGCGGGTGCCCTGTTCGTGGTAGCCGTGGGCAGGTGGCGGTCGTCAAGAGCCGGGGACCATGCCGTCGTCGAGACGGCGGCCATTGCCGCCATGGCCGCAGCCGGACCTGCACCGACGCGACCGCGGGTCATCCTGGCGGTCGACGAATCCGAGGCAGCGGCCCGCGGGGTCGACCGCTTCGTCAGCCAGTTCGCGCTGTTCCGCGGCGCGCCCGAGGTCTTCCTCGTCAATGCGCAACGCCCGGTTCCCTTCGATGTCTCGCGCTTCGTCGACGAGGCGGCGCTGCATGCCTATCACGAAGAAACTGGCGCCAATGCGTCGGCGTATGCGCGAAAAACGCTGGACGCCGCCGGCATCAAGTACTCGCTGGTGGTCCGCATCGGCGAACCCGGCCCCTCGATCGCGCAATTCGCGGCCGAACAGCAGGCCGCGCAGATCTTCGTCGGGTGCAGCGGGCGTGGCGCGTCGCAGCAGATTCTGGGGTCCACCACCACGGACCTGTTGCGCAACACCACCGTGCCGGTGACGTTGCTGCCCTGACGGGATCTTCAGGCCCGGGGCAACGCGAACTCCCGGGCCAGCAGTGTGTAGGAGTGCGCGCGCGCCGCGTAGTCGTGCGTCCACGTGACCACCACGAGTTCGTTGAGCGCGAGGTGCGCGGCAAGGTCGCGCAGCCGCTGCGCCACCTGCGGTCCGGTGCCGACGATGGCCTTGCGGCGCAGCGCTTCGATCGTCGCGCGCTCGGCCTCCGTGTACGGATACGCGGCCGCCACTTCCGGCGTGACGAGCGCATTGCGAATCCCCTGCTCGAAGCCCGCGCGCCAGTGTTCGCGCGTCTGCAAGAGCCGCCGCGCCTCGGCCTCGGTGTCCGCCGCCAGCGCCCACACGCAGATCGTCGCCTGCGGCTGCGCAAGCCGCGCGCTGGGCTTGAAGCGCGTCCGGTAGAGCTGCAGCGCCTCTTCCACGCCGCGGCCGTCGGTGAAGAAATACGCAAACGCGTACGGCAACCCGAAGTGTGCAGCCAACTGCGCGCCGTAGTCGGAGCTGCCGAGAATCCACAGCTCCGGCCGCGTCGCTCCGGTGGGATGGGCCTTGATCGTCCGATACGGATGCGCCTCCGGCAGCGGCAGGCCGGACACCCAGGCATCGAGGTCGCGGACCTGCTGCGGAAATTCGTCGTGCGCATTCGAATAGGGATTCAACGCATGCGCGGTCAGCCGGTCGGAACCGGGTGCGCGCCCGACGCCGAGATCGATGCGGCCCGTTGCGATCGCCTCCAGCACCCGAAACTGCTCCGCCACCTTGAGCGCACTGTAGTGCGGCAGCATCACGCCGGCGCTGCCGATGCGGATCCGATCCGTGGTCGCGGCGATCGCCGCCATCAGCACTTCCGGCGCGGTGCCGACGATGCTGCCACTATTGTGATGCTCCGAAACCCAGTACCGGTGAAACCCCAGTGCATCGCAATGCCGCGCGAGCGCCATCGACTCGCGGATGGCGACATCCTGACCCTGGCCCGCCGGCGAGGTCGACTGGTCGAGTATCGACAGCTTCATCGCAATGCTGCGTCGCTGCTGCGACGCACGCGGTCAGCGGCCAATGGTTTCGACGGCCGGATGCAACTGCGCGATGGCCTCACGGACCACGTCGGCAAGCTTGCCGATGGCGACATCGATCTCCGCCGGCGTCACCGTGACGAAGGACAGGCGCATCGTGTTGGCTTTCGGCGCCTGCGCGTAGAAAGCGCTGCCCGGCACGAACGCGACACCGCGCTTGACGGCCTTGGGCAGCAGCGCGATCGCATCAAGACCCTTCGGCAGCCGTACCCAGAAGAACATCCCGCCGTGCGGCGTGTTCCACGTACAGCCGGCCGGCATGTGGCGCGTCAATGCTGTGGCCATTGCATCGCGCTGCGCCTTGTAGCGCGCCCGGATCTGCGGAACATGCGTGGCAAGAAAGCCGTCGCGGATCACCTCGTGCACGATCCGCTGGTTGAAGCCCGGCGTGTGCAGGTCGGCCGCCTGTTTCGCCTGCAGCAGTTTCGGATAGAGCGGCTCCGGAGCGACGACGTAACCCAGGCGGAGACCCGGGGCCAGCACCTTCGAGAACGAGCCCATGTAGACGACACCGGAAGGATTGCGTCCCGCCAGCGCCTTGGGCGGTGGCGTGTCGAACCACAGGTCCCCATAAGGGTTGTCTTCGACGAGCCCGATATCGAGCGCGTGCGCGCGCTCGACCAGCGCTTCGCGCCGGGCTTCGCTATAGCAGTGGCCACTGGGATTCTGGTAGTTGGGCAGCACATACATGAAACGCGCGCCACGCATCGACTCATCGAGCGCCGCCGGCAGCGGGCCTTCGTCGTCGGAGGCCACCGAGACGATCTCCGGCTCGAATGCGGAAAACGCCTGCAGCGCACCGAGGTACGTGGGCGTCTCGACGAGCACACGGCTGCCGGCATCGCACAGGATCTTGCCGACCAGGTCGAGGCCCTGCTGCGAACCCGTCGTGATCAGCACCTGGGTGGGCGAGATCTGCATCCCCTGCTCGATCAGGTGCGCCGCGACCCATTCGCGCAGCGGACCAAAGCCCTCGCTGGCCGCGTACTGGAGTGCCTCGCGCGGCGTGTCCCTCAACACGCGCGCGGTGGCATCACGCAGCGCCTGCACCGGGAACGAATCGGGGGACGGCAAGCCGCCCGCCAGCGAGAGCACGCCCGGCTGTTCGGTAACCTTGAGAATTTCGCGGATGATCGAAGGATTCATCCGTTCGGCCCGGCGGGCCAGTGTCCATGTTGCCATTGGTGCTGCTCCTGTCGTCGGCCTACGGGCCACGCTTGGCGGCGTGGAAACGAAGGTGTCGAGGACAGTGTATCAAGCAGCGGTCGGAGCCAGGACGAGCACCGCGAACAACGCGGCGCGATGGTGCCCTCTATAAGTCAAACGATGCCGACGGCCGTGCTAGCCTTCCGGCAAACGGCAGCTGTGACGAGCGCCGCGTGACGTAACAATCCCGGGAAAGGAATTCGCGGATGGCTGGCGCAGGCCTGCTTCTGCTGCTCGACGATATCGCCAGCGTGCTCGACGATGTCGCGCTGCTGACCAAGCTCGCGACCAAGAAGACAGCTGGCGTGCTGGGCGATGACCTGGCGCTCAATGCGCAGCAGGTCGCCGGCGTGCGCGCCGAGCGCGAATTACCGGTCGTGTGGGCCGTGGCGAAGGGATCGTTCGTCAACAAGGCAATTCTGGTGCCGGCAGCGCTGATGATCAGCGCATTCGCGCCATGGGCGATCACGCCGGTGCTGATGATCGGCGGGGCCTACCTCTGCTACGAGGGTTTCGAGAAGCTGGCACATCGCGCGATGAAACCCGCCGGCGAACGCGCCGCCGTGCAGCGCCAGCGCACGCAGGCGGTGGCGGATCCCGCAGTGGACCTGGTGGCCTTCGAGAAAGACAAGATCAAGGGCGCGATCCGCACCGATTTCATCCTGTCGGCGGAAATCATCATCATCACGCTCGGCACCGTCGGGGCGGCAACGTTCGGCACTCAGGTGGCCGTGCTGGTAGGCATCGCCATCATGATGACGATCGGCGTCTATGGCCTCGTCGCAGGCATCGTGAAAATCGACGACGTGGGCCTCCATCTCAGCACCCGGCCGGGCGATGGTGCGTGGGCCCGCCTGCAGCGGCACGTGGGCATGCTGATGTTGCGAGGCGCGCCATGGCTGATGAAGGGTCTCTCGGTAGCCGGAACGGCCGCGATGTTCCTGGTAGGCGGCGGCATCATCACGCACGGCATCCACGCGCTGCGGCCATGGGTGGACCGGCTAGTCAACTCCATCGCGACCATCGGCGGGATCGGCCCGGTGCTGGCCTTCATCACGCCGATGCTCGTGAATGCGCTGGTGGGTGTTGTCGTGGGCGCGCTGCTCCTCGGCCTGGTCAGTCTCTGGCAACGGATATTCGTGCGGACGGCGCCGTCGCGCTAGACGCGATATTGTGTAACCGGCCGTGAAGTGTGACTTCAGCGGGGTTGAAACTTGTTGGTCACCACCCAATGGGAGACGCTCCGGCCAAGCGCTGCCCCATCCACGGTGGAGAACCGGTAGTGCATTCCCCCATAGATGCGCGACATGCTTGTTTCGTCGGCAAAGCTCGTGGTTGACGTGAACCTCCGGGTCGTGCCGGTCACGGTGCTTGTGCGGTGTCGGCGGGCATCGACGCGACGAAGGCATCGTAGGCCGACTGGTATTGCGCGCTACGATTGGGGAAAAGGCCGCGCAGCACGTGATATGCCGCAGCCGCAACCGCCGCTTCCTGCGACGCACCGGAGGCGGTTGTCGTTGGTGTAATGGCGTAAGGCTGATGGGTCCCGGTGATTGCCATCACCGCATCGTAGATCGCGACGTGCACGGTGGCCAAGTCGACCGCAGTGTTCGGACGCTGCTCCTCCGGCGTTCCCGTGGCGGAAGCCGGCAGATTGACCGTTGCCGTGGCCACTTCGTTACAGTAGGACACCGCGTTCGGTCCGCTCACCACAATCTTGACCGGCGGTCCGGACGGTGCCACATCGTTGCCGTCGTCGTCGCCCCCACCGCAGGCATGCAGCAACAGGCCGCCGCAGAGAGCTGCCAGGATCGTCAGGGGCTTCGCGCGCAGATGCGTCATGGAAGGTTCTCCGGGTCGGGCGGCGGCCGGACCGGCGATTCGCCGTCCGGGGTTGCCGCTGACCGGAATCTGCGCTGCAGGTCGGGCCGCCGCAATGCGCGGGCGACGAATCCGCCGTTGGGCGGTGTGAATCTGGCGTAGCGCCGATCAATCCGGCCATGCGATCAGTGCGCCTCGTCAAGCGTGGCGTCGAGTTGGCCGATCCGGCGCAGCCTAGCCGTGGGCGGCTAGCCCGATCCGAAAGCGCCGGCGGCCAACGGCTTTAACCGCGCGTAGGCTTCACCGACCGTTGCCGGAATGTCCTCGTCCGCAGGTTCACGGCCGGTGAAGTGCGTCATCGCCAGCGCGTAGATGTTACGGTCGAGGTCCTCGAGCGGCTGCGCGGCGAACGCCGCGGAAGCCGGATCGCCAAGTGCCGCTTCACCGGGCAGGATGTTCGTTGCCGGGATGGGCCACGTCGACGGGGAGCGTGGCGCCGACAGGTTGATCGCATCGCGCAGGTCGCGCGCATCGATATCGCGATTGGTGAGTATCGGC
>JBBQEY010000060.1:0-15409 GCA_038321425.1 Burkholderiales bacterium
GGGATCGGCACGTTCACGCCGACCATGCCTACTTCGACGTCCTGCTGGAAACGACGGGCGGCAAAGCCCGAGCGCGTGAAGATGGCCGCGCCGTTGGCGTAGGGGTTGGCATTGAGCAGCGCGATGGCGTCGGTCAGCGACGGTACGCGCACGATGCCCAGCACCGGACCGAAGATCTCGTCGCGATAGATCGACATCGACGGCGTGACGTGGTCGAACAGCGTGGCGCCGACGAAGAATCCATTGTCGTGGCCGGCAACGGCGGCATTGCGCCCATCGACGACGAGGCTCGCACCTTCCTCCACGCCCCGATCGATGTAGCCCTTGATGCGATCGCGCGCGGCGCCGGTGATCACCGGCCCCATCTCGACATCAGGGTTCGTCCCCGGGCCGACGGTGACCTTCTGCGCGCGGCGCGCGAGGCGCTCGAGCAATGGCTCGGCTGCTTCACCGACCGCCACGACCGCGGAAATGGCCATGCAGCGCTCGCCGGCGGAACCGTAGCCCGCGCCCACGAGCGCCTCGGTCGTGAAATCGAAATCGGCATCCGGCAGCACGACCGCGTGGTTCTTGGCCCCGCCCAATGCCTGCACGCGTTTGCCGTGCTGGGCACCCGTCTCGTAAATGTAGCGCGCAATGGGCGTGCTGCCGACGAACGATATCGCCTTCACCTGCGGATGCTTCAACAACGCATCGACGGCGTCCTTGTCGCCGTGCACGACGTTGAATACGCCATCGGGCAGGCCGGCCTCGGTCAGCAACTCCGCCATGCGCAACGCCATCGTCGGATCGCGCTCGGATGGCTTCAGCACGAAGGTGTTGCCGCAGGCCAGCGCGACGGGAAACATCCACATCGGCACCATCGCCGGAAAATTGAACGGCGTGATGCCGACGCACACGCCCAGCGGCTGGCGCAACGAGAAGCTGTCGATCTCGGGACCCACGTTCTCGCTGAACTCCCCCTTGAGCAGGTGCGGGATGCCGGTGGCGAACTCGATGACCTCGATGCCGCGCGTGACTTCGCCTTCGGCGTCGGAGAGCGTCTTGCCGTGCTCCTGCGTGATGATCGCAGCCAGGTCCTTGCGATGTTCATTCATCAATTCGCGGAAGCGCATCAGGATGCGCGCGCGCCGCAGCGGTGGCGCGGCACGCCAGGCTGGCAGCGCCGCTGCAGCGGCCGCCACCGCGGCCTCGACGTCGGCGGCATTCGCCAGCGGCACATGGCGCACCACCTCTCCGGTGGCGGGATTGGTGACCTCGCCGTAACGTGTCGTCATGGCCGCTACCGCCTTGCCACCGATCCACATCGGTAAACGTTCGAGCGTTGTCAGGTCCATCGTCGTGCCTTTCGTGGTTCTTCTCTACTGGAAAATCGCGGAACCGGGCCGGATGGCCAGGGTGTCGCGTGAATCCGACACTGTCGCAAGCCATGTCAGGCGGTGGGCGGGGCCTCCAGCATACGCTGGACGTAGCGCGCGACGAGATCGCTCTCGAGGTTGACCCGCGTCCCCGGTTGGAGTCGCTTCAGCGTGGTGACAGCCAATGTATGCGGGATCAGGTTGACCGAAAAGCGGACGCCCTCAACGTCATTGACGGTGAGGCTGACGCCATCGATGGCGATCGATCCCTTGGGCGCAATGAAGCGGGCAATCGCAACAGGGGCATCGACCTCGAGCCGCCAGCTTCCATACGCGTCACCCGCGACGGCCGCGAACGACGCTACGCGGCCGGTGCCGTCGACGTGCCCGGTCATCATGTGCCCGCCCAGCCGATCCGATAGCCGCAGCGCAAGCTCGAGATTGACCTCGCCCGGCCCGTCGAGGCCCGTGGTGCAGCGACGCGTCTCTGCCGACACGTCGAATTCCACGCGGGCACCCTGCAACGCCACCACGGTGAGGCAGCACCCGTTGACCGCCACGCTGTCGCCGATCGCGACATCGGTCAAATCGACGGCGGCTGCATCGACCGCGATGCGCAGTTCATCGCCGCGCGCCGCGACGTTTGTGATACGGCCAATACCTAAGACGATGCCAGTGAACATCAGGCGGCCTCGGCCACGCGCCGAACAAGGCGCAAGCGCACATCGTCACCAACGCGCTGCATGTCGTGCCACGCAAATGCGTCGGCCGCGTCAAGGGAGCCCAGCGCCTGCGGCCGCGCGAACGCACCGCGGGCGGGGTCGCCGATGATGCGCGGCGCCACGTACATCAGCACCTCGTCGACAAGCCCGGCGTCCAGCAATGCGCCGTTGAGCTTGGCACCGGCTTCGACATGCAGTTCGCTGATCGCGCGCGCGCCCAGTTCGCGCATCATCGCGGGCAGGTCGACCCGGTCGTTGGCGTCCGGCAACGCGAAAGCCTCGACGGACGCTGGCCATGCGTTGTTGCGCGCGCCGGCCGTGAAGATCAGCGCACCGGCACCTTCGAGGATCCTGGCGGACGCGGGCGTTTCACCGTGGCGGTCGACGATCACGCGCAGCGGCTGGCGCGTGGTCTTAACGTCGCGCACCGTCATCCGCGGATCATCGTGCAACACCGTGCCGACGCCGGTGAGAACTGCGCAGGCGCGCGCGCGCCACGCGTGACCGTCGGCGCGGGCGGCAGCGCCGGTGATCCACTGGCTCTCGCCGTTCACGAGCGCGGTCCGGCCGTCGAGGCTGGCCGCCACCTTGACGCGAACCCACGGGCGACCGCGCACGACCCGCGACACGAACCCGCGATTCAATTCAAGCGCGGCTTCCCCACCCGGGCCAAACTCCACACTGACCCCCGCCGCGCGCAGTCGTTGCGCACCGCCGGACGCGACCGGGTCGGGATCGGCCATCGCCGCCACCACCCGCACAATGCCGGACTCGATCACGGCATCGACACAAGGCGGCGTACGGCCATGATGGTTGCAGGGCTCGAGCGTCACGTAGAGCGTGGCACCTTGCACGGCATGACCGTTGGCGCGCGCATCGGCCAGCGCATTGACCTCGGCGTGTGCGGTACCCGGTTGCAGGTGAAAGCCTTCACCCAGCACCACGCCATCGCGCACGATCACGCACCCGACGCGGGGATTGGGCGGCGTGGTGAAGAGGCCGCGCGCGGCGAGATCCAGCGCGCGATCCATGTGCACGCGGTCCGCGACGGCAAGGGCAATCATCATTGAGCGCGCGTGCCGGCGTCAGCGGCGCGTGCGCTTGCCTGCCGGCGGCGGCGCCTCGACTTCACGCAACGCATCGCGAAAATCGGAGACATCCTGGAACGAGCGGTACACCGACGCGAAGCGGATGTAGCCCACCTTGTCCAACTTGTGCAATTCGGCCATCACCATTTCACCGATGTGCCGCGACGGAATCTCGCGCTCGCCGAGCGAGAGCACCTGCTGGCGAATGCGGTCGATCGCGGCATCGACGTATTCGGTGGGCACCGGGCGCTTGTGCAGCGCGCGTTGAAAGCCGATGCGAATGCGGTTGACGTCGAAGTCCGATCGATTGCCGTTGGTCTTGACGACCTGCGGCAACCGCAGCTCCACGGTCTCGTAGGTGGTGAATCGCTTCTGGCAATCGAGGCAGCGGCGCCGGCGGCGGATCGAGTCGCCGGGCTCGGACACCCGGGAATCGACCACCTGGGTTTCGCTGCTGCCGCAGAACGGGCATTTCATCGGCAGAACCTGTCGTTGATCGCCATGGCAGGTGGCACGATGTCGCGCGGGTCCGGCATCGCGATCAGGCGTAGTAGACCGGGAACCTGCGCGTGAGTTCTGCGACCTCGCCGCGAATGCGCGCAAGCCGTGCATCGTCCTGCGGGGCTTCAAGCACGTCGGCGATCAGATGCGCGAGCACTTCGCATTCGATCTCGGTGAAGCCGCGCGTGGTGATCGCGGGGCTGCCGAGCCGGATGCCGGAGGTGACGAAGGGCTTTTCCGGATCGTTGGGGATGGCGTTCTTGTTGCAGGTGATGTGCGCGCGGCCCAGTGCCGCTTCCGCGTCCTTGCCCGTGATTTTCTTCGGGCGGAGGTCGACCAGGAACATGTGGCAATCGGTACCGCCGGAGACGATGCGCAGGCCACGATCGGCCAGCACCTTGGACATCACGCGGGCATTCTCGATCACTCGCTCCTGATACACCTTGAAATCCCGTTGCAGCGCCTCGCCGAAAGCCACGGCCTTGGCGGCGATCACATGCATCAGCGGGCCGCCCTGCAAGCCGGGGAATACGGCGGAATTGATCGCCTTTTCGTGTTCGGACCGCGTGAGGATGATGCCGCCGCGCGGGCCGCGCAGCGTCTTGTGCGTGGTGCTGGTCGTGTAATCGGCGATGCCGACGGGCGACGGGTACAGCCCCGCCGCGACCAGCCCCGAGTAGTGCGCCATGTCCACCATGAATTGCGCGCCGACAGCGTTTGCAATGGCGCGGAAGCGCTTCCAGTCGATGACCCGCGAATAGGCCGACGCGCCGGCGATGATCAGCCGCGGCTTGTGCTCGTGCGCCAGAGCTTCCGCGGCGTCGTAGTCGATGAGTTCCGTCTCCGGGTCGAGGCCGTAGGGCACGACGTTGAACCACTTGCCGGACATGTTCACCGGCGAGCCATGGGTCAGATGGCCGCCGTGGGGCAGGCTCATGCCGAGGATGGTGTCGCCCGGCTTCAGTGCCGCGAAGAACACGGCTTGGTTGGCCTGCGCCCCCGAGTGGGGCTGCACGTTGGCGGCCTCGGCGTGGAACAGTTTTTTGACACGCTCGATCGCCAATTCTTCGGCGCGGTCGACGCACTCGCAACCGCCGTAGTAGCGCTTGCCCGGATAGCCTTCGGCGTACTTGTTGGTCAACTGCGACCCCTGCGCCTCCATCACCGCCGGGCTGGCGTAGTTTTCGGAGGCGATCAACTCGATGTGTTCCTCCTGCCGCTGGTTCTCGCAGGCGACGGCTTTGAAGAGCTCGGGATCGGCGTTGGACAGGGTGCGGGAGCGGCTGAACATGGATGCGGTTCGAGGGTCCGGGGCAATCGTGGATTTTAGCACCCACGGGTATCCCGCCCGGCTCGTTCCCGCAAGCAAAGCGCCTTATAATCCGCGCAGCGTGACGTGGCGATTGGCTGCGGACACACCACAAGACGGACACGCGCCGGAAAGACTTCTGGCGACGGGCGCCGCGAGAGACACGGAGACAACCTGTGAAAGCACTACTCGCCCTATCCCGCGCGATCGACACGCTGAACGACCGCATCGGCCGCGCCGTGTACTGGCTGGTCCTGGTGGCCGTGTTGATCAGCGCCGGCAACGCGATCGTCCGCAAGGCCTTCGACATGAGCTCGAACGCCTACCTCGAAATCCAGTGGTACCTGTTCTCCGCGGTGTTCCTGCTCTGCGCCGGCTACACGCTGCTCAAGAACGAGCATATCCGCATCGATGTCATTGCCGGCCGGTTCTCGCGGCGCACCCAGACGTGGATCGATGTGCTGGGCACGATTTTCTTCCTGCTGCCGTTGGTGGCGCTGATCCTCTACGAATCGGTGCCGTGGTTCTTGCGCACCTGGCAAAGCCAGGAAGTGTCGCCCAGCGCCGGTGGACTCATCCTCTGGCCGGCCAAGATCCTCCTGCCGATCGGCTTCTCGCTGCTCGGCCTGCAGGGGCTCTCCGAACTCATCAAGCGCATCGCGTTCCTGCAGGGGCTGATTCCGGATCCAGGTGAGAAGCAGGTCGCGAAGACCGCGGAGGAAGAACTGGCCGAAGAAATCCTCCGGGCCCGCGGGGACAAGGCATGACGGCCTTTTTGATCGCCAACATGGCGCCGCTGATGTTCGCGGCGCTGGTCGTCTTCCTGCTGCTCGGCTATCCGGTGGCGTTTGCGCTCGCTGCCAATGGCATCGTGTTCGGCCTGCTCGGCATCGAGCTGGGGCTATTGTCGCCTGCGCTTTTCGGCGCGTTGCCGGAGCGCATCTGGGGCGTGATGTCGAACGACACGCTGCTGGCCGTGCCTTTCTTCACGTTCATGGGCCTCATCCTCGAGCGCAGTGGCATGGCGGAAGACCTGCTCGAGACGATCGGGCAGCTCTTCGGCGCGGTGCGGGGCGGCTTAGCCTATGCGGTGGTCTTCGTCGGCGCGCTGCTGGCGGCCACCACCGGCGTCGTCGCAGCCTCCGTGATCTCGATGGGGCTCATCTCGTTGCCGATCATGTTGCGCTATGGCTACGATCGTCGGTTTGCCGCCGGCACCATCGCGGCATCGGGCACGCTGGCGCAGATCATCCCGCCGTCGCTGGTGCTGATCATCATGGCCGACCAGCTGGGCCGCTCGGTGGGCGACATGTACGCCGGCGCCTTCATCCCCGGCATCATTCTGGCCGGGCTGTACGCCAGCTATACGTTGCTCGTGTCCTTCGTCAAGCCGGCGTGGGTTCCCGCGCTGCCGCCGGAAGCGCGCACGATGCGCGAGCCGGATGGCACGACGGGCAATCGTTCGTTGCTGGTGCTCTTCATCCTGTCGACGATCGTCGCCATTGCGGTCTGGCACCTCTATTACAACCCGTACAAGCCCGAGGCCGGCACGGACGTGCGCCTCGTCGTGTGCGTCAGTGCCGGCACCGCCGTCGCCTTCTTGGCCGCGGTCATCAACAAGCTTACCGGCATGGGCCTGTTGTCGCGGCTGGCCGAGCGCGTCGTGTTCGTGCTGATTCCACCGCTGGCACTGATCTTTCTGGTGCTGGGCACGATCTTCCTTGGCGTCGCCACGCCGACGGAAGGCGGGGCCATGGGCGCGCTGGGCGCATTGGTGATGGCCGTCGGACGCCGCCGCCTCAACTGGAAGCTGCTGCGGCAGAGCATGGACACCACGGCCAAGCTCACGACCTTCGTCGTGTTCATCCTGATCGGCGCACGCGTGTTCAGCCTGACGTTCTATGGCGTGGAAGGCCACAAGTGGGTGGAACACCTGTTGTCGGCGTTGCCCGGCGGCCAGCTGGGGTTCCTGATCGTCGTCAACATTCTGGTCTTCGTGCTGGCGTTCTTCCTCGACTTCTTCGAGCTGGCCTTCATCATCATTCCGTTGCTGGCGCCGGTGGCGGACAAGCTCGGCATCGACCTCATCTGGTTCGGCGTGTTGCTGGCGGTGAATATGCAGACGTCCTTCATGCATCCACCGTTCGGCTTCGCGTTGTTCTACCTGCGAAGCGTAGCGCCGGCGAAGGAATACACCGACAAGGTCACGGGAAAGCGAATGGCGCCGGTGACCACCGGGCAGATCTACTGGGGCGCGGTCCCCTACGTCGTGATCCAGCTCATCATGGTGAGTCTGGTGATCGCGTTCCCGCAGATGGTGATGGTCTACAAGGACGATGCGCCGATCAACGATCCATCCAAGGTGGAAATCCAGATCCCGTCGAACTATTCGGCGCAGCCCTATCCAGTCGCACCTGGCAAGGATGGCGCGGCGCCGGGTCCGGCCGCCGATCCGCTGGAGCAGGCCTTGCAGGACCAGGAGAACGCCGACAAGGCGGGCGACGCGCTGCAGGATGACTTCAAACAGAAATAGCCTGTACGCGACGACGTGAGAAAAAAGCCCCGCCGAAGCGAGGCTTTTTGATGGCGTATTGCGAGCTTACTTGGACTTGGGCGCGGGCCCGGCAGCGGTACGGCCTGCCGTCGACATGAAATTGTCGAAGGTGTTTTCCGTGACGCGAAACCACAGGATTTGTTCCTTCTGGAACGCGGACATGTTGTCCCACAGCTTCTTGAAGTTGGCGTTCTTCGCGGACGTCTCGGCGTAGAGCTGCATTGCCGCCGCGTAGCAGGCATCCATCACCGCCTTGGGGAACGGCCGCAGCTGCGTGCCACCGGCCACCAGGCGTCGCAATGCCGGCGGATTCTGGGCATCGTACTTCGCCATCATCCAGGTGTTGCCTTCAGCGCAACCGGCGCGCAGCGCCGCCTTGTATTCGGCCGGTAGCTCGTTGTACTTCGGCGTGTTGACGAAGTAGTGCAACGCCGGGCCGCCCTCCCACCAACCGGGGTAGTAGTAGTACTTGGCGACCTTGTTGAAGCCGAGCTTCTCGTCGTCGTACGGACCGACCCATTCGGCCGCGTCGATGGTGCCCTTTTCAAGCGACGGATAAATGTCGCCGCCGGCGATCTGCTGCGGCACGACACCCAGCTTCGTCAATACCTGGCCGGCAAAGCCGCCGATGCGAAACTTCAGGCCCTTCAGGTCCGCGACGGTCTTGATTTCCTTGCGATACCAGCCACCCATCTGCGCGCCGGTGTTGCCGCACAAGATGCTCGTGATGTTGTAGGACTTCAGGAATTCGTTGAAGAGCTGCTCACCACCACCGAAAAACCACCAGGCGTCGAACTGGCGCTGGTTGAGGCCGAAGGGAATTGCCGTGCCGAACGCGAAACTGGGGTCCTTGCCCACGTAATAGTACGGCGCGGTGTGGCCGCATTCGACGGTGCCGTTCTGCACGGCATCGGCCACCTGCAGGCCGGGCACGATTTCACCGGCGGCGAATACCTGGATCTGGAACTTGCCGCCAGTGACTTCACTGACCACCTTGGCGGCGGTTTCAGCCGCGCCATAGATCGTGTCGAGCGACTTGGGGAAGCTCGACGCACAGCGCCACTTGATGGCGGGGGACGCTTGCGCAAAGGCCGGCGCGCTGCCCGCGGCGAGGATGCCCGCCATTCCCGTGTTCTTCAAAAATTTACGACGTTCCATCGAGTGCTCCTCCATGATGCCGGACTAGGCGCCGGCGTGGGACTGCTGGTTTTCACGCGCAAGAACGCTGTTCGCGCAATGCTTGCCGCCCTCTTGCCATGACGGACATCGAGGCTAGGCGGCTATGACGGTGAAAGTGTAATGGAAATCGGGCCGTTGCAACGCGCCCCAGCTACCGTGCGACGAGCGGCTACGGGGTCAACTTGCGCACGGCGGAGAAAAGCGCCCACGACCAGCCGGCCTGCTGCTCCAGCGTCTGCGAAAAGCGGATCAGGTAACGCGCGTTACCGGTATCGAGTTCCACCATCCCGCCGGAAATGAACTTGTCGTCCGGGCCGATCAGGCTTCGCTGCGACGACTGGCGGTTATCGGGGTGATTCGGAAGATAGATGCCGAAGAATGGGCGCTCCGCCGGGGTGCGGCCGGCCTCCGACGGGTAGACCCAGCTGCGCATCAGCACCCGGACCATCCGCCGCGCGATCACTTCCACGCCCACGGTCACTTCGTCGACCTGTTGCCGCTGCATCCGGCGCACGACAGCCAGCAACCACTGGTCGCCTTCCTTGATCGCAAGCAACTCGCCCAGCTTGCCCGGGGCTTCCTTTGCGGGCGCCACCAAACGGCAACCGGTGTCACTGCGATCGGTGAGTTTCCACGTCGTGCCCTTGATGCGCCTGGCCACCGATTCCGGGTTGGCGTGGGGGTTCACCATCTGCGTGACTTCATCATAGCTGGCCGCGATGCCGGGGGTGCGCGCCTGGTCGGGCAGCCGCTCGATCTCCGCTACCGCGCGCGTGAGGGCCTGCAGGCCCACGACCACGCGCACGTCGCCGTCCGTGGCGTAGCGCGGCGCGCGGGGCGCCTGCGCAATGGCTTCGGGCCCGAAGAGGGAGGCGAGACGCATCAGCAACAACCGCTGCTCGCGCACCGGCAGATCGCCCTGCTTCGTCAGGTCCTCCTCGTGCTCCGGCAGCCAGCGCATGCGCTCGACGATGCGCGCGTAAGCGGGCCCGGTGTCGAGGCACAGGATGCGACCGCCGGCCGCGGGCCGGTCGCGGCGGCGCAATCCGGAGGTTCCCGTCAAGTCGACGAAAAACGATGCCCCTACCGAGGGTGGCGGCGTCAGGGCCAGCGACGGCGCCCAGTCCTCGAGCTGGCGGGCTACCCACTCCACCTGGTCCGGCGTGAAGTTTCCGGAATCAAGGCGCATCAGCAGCAGCGTCTTCAAGTATTCCTGCTCGAAGGACACGCCCGGCTTGCCGAAGGCGCCAACGCCGAACACCAGTTGCTCGCGTTGCCAGCCGCGCGAACGCGCGAATTCATACAGCTCGTGGAAGTCGCGCCATTGCGCGGGGATCCAGTGGCTGTAGCGGTACAGCCGATACTTGCCGTCGAGACCCTTGTAATGCGCCAGGCGCACGATGACCCATGGCATGATCGCCCGCCACCGCTTGTTGTCGGCACGCGGATAGCCGGCCTTCAACGCCATCTGGTAGGCCGCGGTGAACGCCTTCACGAGATCGAAAACCGAGTGCCACAACCGCGACTCGACGCTGGTGCTCTTCTGGTAATTGATCGTGTACTGCTGCGTGAGCTGCGCCATAATCGGCTCGAGGCGGCCGTCGATGCGCAGCAACGCCTCCACCTGCGCTGGACCGGCCTCCTTGCGCGCGCCTGGAAACCCGGCAACGAGTTCAAGCGTTTCCTTCTGCAGCGCCGCCGGATCGCTGATGGGCAGCTGCGCAATCCAGCGCGCCGCATTGTTCGCGCTGGACAACGGGTCGGACAACGCCCGGAACCAGTTGGTCAACGGCTCGATCACGGCAGTGTCGCAACCCGCTCGAACCGGTCCATGATCAGCCCCCGGCCACGGTCAGGCGATCGACCAGGATGGAGCCGGTGTGGCGGGATCCGCGACGGTCGACGTCGTTGCCGATGGCGACGATGCCGCGGAACATCGCGCGGAGGTTGCCGGCGATCGTGATTTCCTCGACCGGATAGGCGATGACACCGTCTTCGATCCAGAACCCGGCCGCGCCGCGCGAGAAATCGCCGGTGACCGGATTGACGCCTTGCCCCAATTGTTCGGTGACGAGGAGACCGCGTCCCATCCGCCTCAGCAACGCAGGCAAGTCGTCCGTGCCGGATTGCAGGATCAGGTTGTGGCTGCCGCCGCCGTTGCCGGTGGACGCCATGCCGAGCTTGCGCGCCGAATACGAGCCCAGGAAATAGCCCTGCACGACGCCATCGCGCACGACGTCGCGCGCTTGCGTCGCGACCCCTTCGCTGTCGAAGGGCGAACTGCCGCGGCCGCGCAGCAGGTGCGGGTCTTCGCGGAGTTGCACATGCGGCGCGAACACTGCCTGCCCGATTGAATCCTGCAGAAACGATGACTTGCGATAGAGGCTGCCGCCCGAGACCGCCTGCACGAAGAAGCCGATCAGATCGGTGGCTTCGGGCGCCTCGAACACCACCGGGCATTCGAGTGTGCCGAGCTGTCGCGCGCCAAGACGGCGCACGGCGCGCTCGCCGGCCATCCGGCCGATCGCATCGGCGGGTGCCAAGTCCGCGGCCGCGCGAGCGGCGCTGTACCAATAATCGCGTTGCATCGTGTCGCCGAGCGCGGCGATGACGGCGCAGTCGATATGGTGGCGCGACGTGCGGTATCCGCCCGCGAACCCCAGCGAGTTGGCATAGATGAACTCGGATTCGCCGCAGGAGACCGTGGCGCCTTCGCTGTTGGTGATGCGCGCATCCACCGCGCGCGCGGCGGCCTCGGTCTGCCGCCCCAGCGCAATGGCGTCTTCAACAGAAGGGTGCCACGGGTGGTAGAGGTCGAGGTCCGGCCAGTCGCGTGCCAGTCGTGCCGGGTCGGCGAGCCCGGAGGCCGGGTCCTCCGCCGTGTAGCGCGCAATCGCGATAGCTTTGTCGACAGCCGCCGCAATCGCATCATCGGAAAAATCGGCGGTGCTGGCGTTGCCGCGTCGCTGGCCCACATAAACGGTGATGCCGATGCTCTTGTCACGGTTGTACGAAATCGTCTCGACTTCATCGTTGCGGACCGTGACGCTCTGGCCCACACCCTGCGATACATCCGTTTCGGCGGCCGTGGCGCCACCGCGTTGCGCCGCGTGCAGCACCGCGGCGGCGACACGCTCGAGCTCGCGCGTTGTCACCGGCAACTGCCGGGAAGCGTCGGCGGGTGGTGCGCCGCCAGTCGCCACCGCGGCCGCGCCGGCGTGAAGGGAAACAGTCATGAGCGGATTTCCGCGAGGTGCCCGGCACATGGCTCACGGAGACCGGAGCGCACGCTATAGGCTTCTTTGAGAGAGGGGTCAGTTATCATAGCAAACCAAGCCCGTTCAACCGCGATTTTCATACCAACCGCGACACCCGCATGCCCCGCCACGCCCCCCCTGCCCCCGATCCCGAAGATGCCGGCCCGTCCAAGACGCGGCGCAAGCACGAAATGCATGCGCTGCAGGACTTGGGCGAGGCACTGATCGCGCTCGACCCGCAGCGGCTGGCCGTGCTCGACCTGCCGGAGCGGCTGGTCGATGCCATCGCCGAGGCCCGCGGTATTAGCGCCCACGAGGGCCGGCGGCGGCAGATCCAGTTCATCGGCAAGCTGATGCGGACGGTCGACCCGGTGCCGGTACGCGCCGCCATCGAATTGTGGACCTCCGGCTCCGACGCCGAACGGGTGTTGTTTGCGCAACTCGAACGCTGGCGTGAGCGCGTACTGGCCGACGACACGGGTCTCGACGCGCTCGTGCTGGAGTTTCCGGACGCCGACCGCGTGAAACTGGCAGCACTTGTCCGAGACGCGCGGGTCGAGCGCGCGCGCGGCGGACCGCCCCATCGCTACCGCGAACTCTTCCGCATGCTGAAGTCGATCGTCGGCGCGCCGCCGCCACCGGCGGACCCCGCGTGACTACGGCGGCACCCCCAGCTGTCGGCGGACTGTTGATCGGCCTCGTGTCGATTTCCGATCGCGCCAGCAGTGGCGTCTACGTCGACCAGGGACTCCCCGGCCTCGACGCATGGTTCACCGCCGCGCTGAAGTCTCCGTGGCGCATGGCGCAGCGCCTCATTCCGGACGAGCAGCCGTTGATCGAGCGGACGCTGGTGGAGCTGGTGGACATCGTAGGCTGCCACCTCGTCCTGACCACCGGCGGCACTGGGCCCGCGCCGCGAGACGTCACACCCGAAGCCACGCTGGCGATCGCGCACAAGGTGCTGCCGGGTTTCGGCGAACAGATGCGGCAGGTCAGCCTGCAATACGTGCCTACGGCGATCCTGTCGCGACAGGTGGGCGTGATTCGCGGCCGCGCGCTGATATTGAACCTGCCCGGCCAACCCAAGGCGATCAAGGAAACACTCGATGGCGTGTTTCCCGCCGTGCCGTATTGCCTTGACCTGATCGGCGGGCCCTACGTCGAGACCCACGACGCCATCTGCCGCGCGTTTCGCCCCAAGTCGGCGCAACGGCCGGCCACCCCGTAGAGAAAGCGTGTAGGCGAGGCTTGTAGGCGAGGCTTGTAGGCGAGGCTCGTAGGCGAGGCTTGTAGGCGAGGCTTGTAGGCGAGGCTCGTAGGCGAGGCTCGTAGGCGAGGCTTGTAGGCGAGGCTTGTAGGCGAGGCTTGTAGGCGAGGCTTGTAGGCGAGGCTTGTAGGCGAGGCTTGTAGGCGAGGCTTCAGCCTCGCGGGTTAGCCGCCGCGCCGAACCCGCGACGCTTGTAGGCGAGGCTTGAGCCTCGCGGGGATATCGTAGCGCCGAACCCGCGAGGCTGAAGCCTCGCCTACAGGAACACCTGCAGCATTACCTTCGACTCCGGGTCAAACATCCAGCAACAGCGTCACCCGGTTCGCCGGCTCCTGCCGGTAGAAGCGCGCGAACTGCACGTACACGGCCGGATACTCGTGCCGCAGCAGCCGTGGATCGACGAAGAACACTTCCGACAGCACGGCGAAGAACTCGGCGGGACTCTCCGCCGCATAGGGGTCGATCGACGTGCGGTCGTCGCGCGTGACGCGCGCCTTGAAGTGCTCGTAGGCGCCCAGCATCGAATTCCTCCATGCCTGTGGCGCCATTTCAGCAGGCAGCGGCGGACAGCCGTTGGCAGGGCCATTGCGCATGTCGAGCTTATGCGCGAATTCGTGGATCGCGAGATTCATCCCCGCCGTGTTCCAATCCTGGCTGGCCTCGACATCGGCCCACGACAGGATCACGGGCCCGCCCTCCATCGCCTCGCCGGCGATCGGCTCGTCGTTGGTATGCACGACACCCGCCTCGTCTTCCCATTCCCATCCGGGCACGAATTCGTCCGGATAGACGACCACGTTCTCCCATCCGTCGTAGAACGCGAGATCGAGGTTCAGCACCAGCACGCACGCCTGCAACGCAATCACGACGCGCTGGCGCGGCGTGACGTGATGCCCGCGCGCGCCGATGATGCTTTTGGCGTCGAGGAACAGCACCACCTTCTCGCGCAAGCGCGCCAGCTCCACGTCGTTGTACATCGCGAGGAACGGCAGCGACTCGAGCGAATCGCGCCACAATGCCTCCGGGATGGCCTGCGACTTCAGGACCTGTTGCTGGCGCCAACGACGCAGGGCCGCGAACATGGCGGGACGGCCCGGCTACTTCGTGTCGCCGGGGGGAAGGTCGTCGGGATCGGCGGCGAGCGACACGCCCAGCATCCGCTCCGCCTCGACCTCGGGCATCGTCTCGATGTCGCGCAACTTGCGCGCGATGGTCGTGGTCTTGCCGCGCACCTTGTCGAGCGAGCGGCCGGCCTCGTCGAGTTTGTCCTTGGCCTTGGCGATCATGTCGCCGAAGGTGAGGAACTCGGTCTTGACCGCGCCCATCACCCGCCACACTTCGCTTGAACGCTGCTCGATCGCCAGCGTGCGGAACCCCATCTGCAGGCTGTTCAGCAGCGCCAGGAAATTGTTGGGGCCGGTCAGCATCACGCGGAAGTCGCGCTGCAACCCTTCGGCAAAGCCCGGTCGCGCCATCATTTCGGCGTACAACCCTTCGGTGGGCACGAACAGGATCGCGAAGTCTGTCGTGTGCGGCGGCGCGATGTAGGCATTGCGGATGGTCCTGGACTCGTTGCGCAGATGCTCGGCGAGGGTCTTGCGCGCGAGGTCGGCGGCAGGCGCATCCGCGCGTTCAAGCGCATCCTGCAGACGCTGCCATTCCTCGAGCGGAAACTTGGCATCCACCGGCAGCCAGCACGGGATGTCATCGTCGCCGCGGCCCGGCAGCCGGATGGCGAACTCGACGCGTTGCGTGCTGCCCGGCACCGTGGCCACGTTGGTCGCGTATTGATTGGGCGTGAGCACTTCGGCCAGCAGCGTGGCCAGTTGCACTTCGCCCCACGTGCCGCGCGTCTTGACGTTGGCCAGCACGCGCTTCAAGTCGCCCACGCCGACAGCCAGCGCCTGCATCTCGCCCAAGCCCTTGTGCACCTGTTCCAGCCGGTCCGACACGATCTTGAACGACGCGCCGAGGCGCGCTTCAAGGGTCGTCTGCAACTTCTCGTCGACGGTGGCGCGCATCTGCTCCAGCTTCGCGCTGTTGTCGAGGCGCAATGCATCGAGCTTTTGCTCCACCGCCATCCGCACGGCTTCGAGGCGAACCTCGTTGGTGCGCGTCAACGTCTGCAACTGCTCGCCGAAACCCTGCAGTTGCCGCATCTGCATGCCCGACGT